>DATCLP010000633.1:0-7451 GCA_036563855.1 Steroidobacteraceae bacterium
CATGAGCATCGCGCCGAGGCTGAGTGCGGTGTTCGCGCGGACGATCGGCTCGCGCGGCGTGCCGAGGGCGCCGTTCATGGTGACCACGGCTGCCAACAATCCCGATAGCACCATCGCACCTGCCAGTGCAATGCCGAACAGACCGAGCCGTTGATGCAGCGCAATGTGCCCGCGCGCGGCGAGCAGTGCCTGGGTAAAGAACAAGGCTGTCCAAGCGAAGTAGAGCATCGCGTGCACATGAATCGCGCTGTGCACCCCCGAAGATCCCTCCGCCAAGGGAATCCAGTACGTTCTGGCGAACGCGAGAAAAATGATGAAGGCAAGCACCGTTGCGATGCCGATATAGAACAGGCGTGGAGTCGTTCGATCCGCTCGGGACGGCGCCGCTGCGAGCGGAGGCAGTACGTTCGTATTCATTTCCTCGAGTCTCCTTGGGGCAGTTGCCAGTTCGAGGCGGGAGCCTGCATGCTCCCGCACGGCGTCACCCTGCGGTTAATGGAAGTGAAAAGTCCCTGTGTTCTGGTGAATTGAAGTGAAAACGGACGTGCTGGACGCGTAACGCCGGTCATGAACACGGCCCTGCCCAAGGAAATCTTCGAGTTCGGCTGCTTCGTGCTGGATCCGGCGCGGCGCTCCCTGACCGGCGAGGAGGGCCGGGAAATCCCCATCAATCCAAAGGCGTTCGATGCCCTGGTCTACCTGGTGCAGCGCGCCGGAACCGTCGTGGAGCGGTCCGAGCTCTATGCGGCGCTGTGGCCGCAAACGATCGTGGAAGAGAACAACCTGAACCAGACGATCGCAGCCGTTCGGCGGGCGCTCGGCGATACGGAAGAGCAGCGCTTCATCGTTACCGTGCCGCGGCGCGGCTATCAATTCGTTGCGCCGGTCGTGCGCAGATCGCTTGCAGACTCGGGCGCAGAGCCTCGATCCGCCGCCGTCCCTAGCGCTCGCAGCCGAACCTACGTCGCGATCGCGATGTTCGTCGTCTCGGCCCTCGCGATCTACGCCGGCGTGCGCATGACGCAAAAGGATTCCTTGCAGCCTCCTGTACCGCGTGTCGTGTTGCGCTCTATTGCCGTGCTGCCGTTCGAAAACCTGAGCCCGGATCCAACGGACACCTATTTTGCAGACGGCTTACACGAGGAACTTCTGACGAAGCTTGCCAAGCTGGAGGGTGTGACCGTGATCGGCCGCACGTCCGTGTTGGCGTATGCGAATGCACGCGAGCGGTCGCTGATCTCGATTGCCGAAGAGCTCGGCGTCGCCTCGATCATCGAAGGCAGCGTTCGCCACGCCCCGGATCGGGTTCGGGTCACTGTGCGGCTGGTCGAAGGTCGGAGCGGAGCGCAGCTTTGGAGCGAAACGTACGACGCACGCCTCGACGATACCCTCAACATTCAATCCGACATCGCAACGAAAGTTGCGATCGCACTCGACTCGGAGCTGACGCCCGCCGCCCGCGAGAAGCTCGCACAACCGCCGACGCAGTCGATGGCCGCCTATTCTGCGTATCTGAAAGGATTGGCTCTATATCGATCGTCCGGCGCGATCGGCGTGAGCATGCCGCCGCAGGTGCGCGAGTCGATCCAACACTACTTGGACGAAGCGCTAGCGCACGATCCGAACTTTGCTGCAGCGTTGGGTTGGCGCGCGCAAATCCGCGCCGACTCGCTGCAATTCGATTCGTTTCCGCTCGCCGAGCGCGAGGCACGCATCGCTGAGCTTGCGCCTGCGATTGCACGCGATGCGCGCGATGCCCTGGCGATCGATCCCTCTCTCGGCATCGCTTATGCGGCGCTCGCCCGACTGCATTTCTTCAACAACCGGCTCGACGACGCGCTTGCCGCGCTCGAGGATGCCAAGAAGCTCGCGCCGGACGATTCGACGATTTGGCAGGCTGCCGCCGTTCTCCACATCATGCGCGATGAACCCACATTCGCAATCGAAGCCGCGCGCCGCGCCATCGAGCTCGATCCGAGAACGCCCGGACCGTACTCGCTGCTCAGCATCGGGTTGCGAATCACCGCACAATATGAAGATGCCAAAGCGGCGGCTGAGCGAATGATCGAAATCGCCCCGACGGCTGCGATCGGCTACGTCGCGCTTGCCCGGCTATTGACAGACGAAGGAGATACGCCGCGAATTCGCGAAACTCTGCGAGCCGCCGAACAGCTCCTCGGCAACACTCGCAATCTCAAGCTCGACCTAGCGCTCAGCTATGCGAGCATCGGCGCCCACGAAGATGCGCGACGACTCGTCGATGACTTTCGCAACAGCATGGCGGGTAAGCACATCGACCCTGGCCTGGAGGCGATGGCATTGCTGGCGGCGCGCGAGTACGACCAAGCTCTAGCCGCCCTGTCGAGCGCCATCGCGCAAGGCCGACGCAACATGGATCAGATGCCGCTCACGCTCATTCGCCACAACACCTGGAACGATCCTGTTCTCGATTCACCCGAATGGATCGAAATGCGGAAATCGTTGTCTTTCTCAGGTCGTCTAGAAATAGGTTCGCACCTGCGACAACTTTGAAAGCCCGCGACGCAGATGCGTCGCTAGCTCTCAATTCTCCATTCTCAATTGCGCGCTCGGAGCGCGAGCGCGCCGCTACGGCCGCGCCCTTAGATCCTTTCGCTTTTTCCTGATTGAGCCGAAAAGCTCGGCGATTCGTCGGCAAATATCTAGTGGAAATGTCCAATTTGTTGAGGGAATTGTGCATGGAGAACGGCATTACACGCTCTTAGTCTGATTGCAACTCGACCATGGCCCTTCGGCGAGGCGCACGCATGACGACACGAAACATGAAGACGCAGATCTGCATCATCGGCGGCGGTCCGTCGGGTCTGCTTCTTTCTCAGCTTCTCCACTTGCAGGACATCGATACGATCGTGCTCGAGAAGCACAGCCGCGAGTACGTCCTTTCGCGCATACGCGCCGGCGTGCTCGAGCACGGCTTCGCCGCGCTGATGCGCGAAGCGAAGTGCGGCGATCGGATGGATCGCGAGGGCGAGATCCACAAAGGCTTCTACATTGCGCACGACGGACGCATGGACCGCGTCGACCTGCACAAGTATTCCGGCGGCTCCTCGGTGATCGTGTACGGTCAAACCGAGCTCACGCGCGATCTTTATGACGCTCGCGATCGAATGAACGGCAAGGTGATCCACAACGTCGAGGACGTGAGGCTGCACGATCTGACTTCATCGCCCTACGTCACCTATCGCAGCGGCGACGACGTCGTCCGGATCGATTGCGAGTACGTCATCGGCGCCGACGGCTTCCACGGCGTGAGCCGCAAGTCGATTCCGAAAGACGTGCTCAAGGAGCACGAGCGCCTCTATCCGATCGGCTGGCTCGGCGTGCTGTCGCGCACGAAGCCGGTATCGCCGGAGCTGATCTACTCCAAGCACCCGCGTGGCTTCGCGCTGTGCTCGCTGCGCTCGCAGGTCTTGAGTCGCTATTACATTCAGGTACCGCTCACCGATACGGTCGAAGATTGGCCCGATGATGCCTTCTGGGCAGAGTTGAAGCGTCGTCTGCCTTCAGAAGTGGCCGAGCGCATGATCACAGGTCCGTCGATCGAAAAGTCGATCGCACCGTTGCGCTCGTTCGTGGCCGAGCCGATGCGCTGGGGCAAACTGTTCCTGGCAGGCGACGCCGCGCATATCGTGCCGCCGACCGGCGCACGTGGATTGAACAGCGCGGCTTCGGACATCTATTACCTCTACCACGCGTTCGTCGATCACTACAAAAAGGGCGACGACAAAGGGCTCGACAATTACTCGCAGCGAGCGCTCGCACGCGTGTGGAAGGCGCAACGCTTCTCGTGGTGGATGACCATGATGCTGCATACCTTCCCGGATGCGACGAGTTACGACCAAGGGCTGCAGCGTACGGAGCTCGAGTACTTGTTCTCGTCCGATGCGGCGATGGCAAGCCTGGCGGAGAACTATGTCGGTCTGCCGTTCTGAAGAACACTGGAGGATCGCATGATGCGTCATCCGTCGATTCCCGGCACGATCATCTTCGACACGGAGGAAGGACGGAAAGGCTATGCCTTGAATCGCATGTGCTTTTCCTTCAACAGCGCCGAGAACCGTGCCGAGTTCCTCGAGGACGAAGAGGCGTACTGCAAAAAGTTCGGACTCACGCCCGAACAAATGCAGGCGGTCAAAGAGCGCAACGTGCTGAAGCTCCTCGAGGCGGGCGGTAATGTCTATTACCTCGCCAAGTTCGCCGGCATCTTCGGCCTCAACATGCAAGACATCGGCGCGCAGCAGACGGGCATGAGCGTCGAAGAGTTCAAACAGAAGCTCTTGTCAGCGAGGAATTGATATGGCGCGCATCGTCGGTGGCATCTTCACGTCCCATGTTCCGCTGATCGGCAAGGCGCTCGCCAACCCGAAATTGCAGCAGGAACCGTACTGGAAACCGTTCTTCGACGGCTATCGCGGCGCGCACGAATGGCTGGACCGCGTGAAGCCCGATGCCGTCGTGATGTTCTACAACGACCACGGTCTCAATTTCTTTCTCGACAAACTTCCGACCTTCGCAATCGGCGCGGCCGACGAGTATCGCAATGCGGATGAAGGCTGGGGTTTGACGCCGTTTCCGCCGACGCCCGGCGATCCTAGGCTGTCTCGCCACTTGATCGAATCGCTCGTGAACGAGGAGTTCGATCTCACGACGTGCCAGGAAATGCTGGTAGATCACGCGTTCGTGATCCCACTGCACTTGCTGTGGCCGGGTGTCGGCGGTCGTGCGGTCAAGACCGTCCCGATCTGCATCAACACCGTGCAGCATCCGTTGCCGACTCCGAGGCGCTGCTATCGCCTCGGTCAGGCCGTCGGCCGCGCCGTTGCATCCTACGATGAGGACGTGAAAGTGCTCGTGATCGGGTCGGGCGGGCTGTCGCATCAGCTCGACGGCGAGCGCGCAGGCTTCATCAACAAGCAATTCGATCTCGAATGCATGGACAAGCTCGTGAACGATCCCGAGGCGCTGACGCGCTACTCGAACATCGAGCTGGTCGAGCTTGCCGGTACGCAGGGCGTCGAGCTCTTGATGTGGATCGCGGCTCGCGGGGCACTCGGCGATGGAGCTCAGGAAGTTCACCGCAACTACCACATTCCGATCTCGAACACGGCGGCGGGCTTAATGGTGTTCGAACCTCGCGCGGCCGGAATGCAAGCGGCGGCGTGAGAGGCCGACCAAGCGCAAGGCGCCCGAGGTTCGGAGCTCGGGCGCTGACTACTTGTACGCGATGGCGGCGCTGCAGGGACCGGAGAGATGGATGACCTCGTAGCGCTTGTGTCCGTTCTACGATTGCAGCGTTCCGCGGCGCGCCGCTTCGATCGTTGCGATATCGATCTTCGTCATTTTCATCATCGCCTCGAACGCCCGCTTCGCGGCAGCCGGATCAGGGTCTGTCACTGCCTCAGCCAAGGCGCGCGGACTGATCTGCCAGGACAGGCCCCACTTGTCCTTGCACCATCCGCACATGCTTTCGGCGCCGCCGTTGCCGACGATCGCGTTCCAGTATCGATCCGTCTCCTCTTGGTCCTCCGTGAGGACCTGAAAGGAGAACGCCTCGCTGTGTTTGAAGGACGGACCGCCGTTCAATCCGATGCAAGGGATCCCTAGTACGGTGAACTCGACCGTGAGGACCTGTCCCTCCTTGCCGCCCGGAAAATCGGCCGGCGCACGATGCACGGCGGTGATGGCGCTGTTCGGGAACGTCTTCGTATAGAACGTCGCAGCTTCCTCGGCGTCTTTGTCGAACCACAGGCAAATCAAGTTCTTGGCCATTGTCTTGTCTCCCGGCTGATGGGTCGAAATGTGCTCGTCGTTGCTAGGACGAAGCAAGGCCGCGGAAACCGACATGAGACTGTCGCCGCGTAGCGAGTTCTGAAGCTCCCTGTATCGAGTTTCGATACCGGATTGACGAGCGTAGCCAAAGACAGACACCGCTTTCGCAGGCTAGCGCCGCTTCACGACATAAGCGGTGCAATCGATGAACGCGCAAAACAAATTTCGTCGTACTTCAGAGTCTACTGTCTTCTGCAACGACACACACTCGCATCTCAATCGGACGCCCGTTCGCGGACGGCTCGTACCGACGAGTGTCGAGGATGTTGTCTCCTTCGTTGAGGAAATTCGCGAACGCGGCGAATACCTCATGGCCTGCGGCTCGTGTCATGCGATGGGCGGACAGCAGTTTGCGTCCGACGGCTGGCTGCTCGACATGCGCGGCATGAATCGGGTGCTCGAGTTCGATGCGGATCGCGGGCTCATCCGCGTTGAAGCCGGTATCACGTGGCCGGAACTGATGCGCCACTATGTGATCGCGCAGCACGGCAAATCTTCCGCATGGGGCATTAGGCAGAAGCAGACGGGTGCGGATCGATTGACGATCGGCGGCGCCGTCAGCGCAAACATTCATGGCCGGGGGCTCACCCTGCCGCCGTTCGTCTCCGATCTGGAGAGCCTCGAAGTCGTGCTGGCGGACGGCTCAGTCGTCGAATGCAGTCGCAACAACCATCCGGAACTGTTCCGGCACGTGGTCGGCGGTTACGGGTTGTTCGGCATCGTGACATCCGCTGTCATCCGACTGACCGCGCGTCAGAAAGTACAACGCGTCGTGCAGATACGGCATCTCGATGAAATCGCCGAGGCATTCCAGGAACGGATCGAAGCAGGCTACCTCTACGGCGACTTTCAGTTCTCGACTGCGCCTGAGGACGATCTCTTTTTGAAGCGAGGTGTCTTCTCCTGCTATCGGCCTGTCGAACCCGAGACATCGATTCCGTCAGGACAAATTCGTCTCTCGCCTGCCGATTGGCGACGGCTCATTTATCTGGCTCACCGCAACAAGCCGCGCGCGTTCTATGAATTCGCGGATTTCTACCTGCGCTCGTCGGGACAGATCTACTGGAGCGACACGCATCAGCTCAGTCTATATTTGGACGACTATCACGCCGAGCTGGATCGTTACTGCGACGCGAACGTGCCTGGTTCGGAAGTGATCACTGAGCTTTACGTTCCGCCGGCACGACTCACTGCATTCATGGACGATGTGCGCAAGGATTTTCTCGAGCACGATGTCGATCTCATCTATGGCACGGTGCGACTGATCGAGCGCGACACAGAGTCCGCCCTACCTTGGGCACGCGAACGCTTCGCCTGCATCATCTTCAACTTGCATGTGGACCACGAGCCGAAAGACATCGCTCGCGCTGGCGAGCACTTCCGCCGGCTCATCGACATCGCCATTCATCACGGCGGCAGCTTCTTCCTCACCTACCACCGCCACGCAACCATGAAGCAAGTCCTCGAGTGCTATCCGCAGTTCGCTCAGTTCCTGCGAGCGAAACGCGCATTCGATCCGCAGGAGATTTTCCGGAGCGACTGGTACCAGCACTACAAGGTTGCTGCGGAGAGCGTCGCATGAC
>DATCLP010000634.1:0-3856 GCA_036563855.1 Steroidobacteraceae bacterium
ACGTGGGAGCCGCGCGAATTGCCGCCGCCGCCGTACTCGACGCAGGAGTTCCACATCGTTTTCGATTTCGGCAACGACTTTCTTATTTATCAGTACGCCGAGCTCATCACCGAGAAGATCTCGCTCTACGTGAAAGCGAGCAAGCCGAAGACGGTGCGAATAACCGGCTACGCAGCGACTCAACCGATCGTGGTTTCCGGCCGAACGCTGGCGGAACCCGCATCGCTCGCGAAGGCGCGCGCTGATATGGTGGCCGAAGCCCTCTCTCGTCTCGGTGTCGATCGCAAGATCATGCGCATCGAAACCAACACGAAGCCGCAACCCGTCGCCGGCTTGCCCACGCCGGGCCTCGAAAGCTCGAAGCGGCGAGTGACGGTCCGCGTCGAGCTCTGACGAAGCGACAGGCTACAGTTGGGCGCGCGGCGCGCGCAGAACCGCCTCTCCTTCGAGGAGAGGCGAGCAGAGCGAAAGCGTGCTGGTGAGGTGATCTGCCCTAGGTTTCAATCGTCTCGCCATTCGCCTCGCGCCATTGCTCGATCAACGCATTTCTTTGCGCATCCGACTTCGTTTCGACGCCGAGCACGACTGCGCCCTTGCGAATCGCGTTCTCATAATGCTCGATGCGATCCGGCGGAATGCCCCAATTCGTGAATGCGCCGATCAAGCCCGTGGCTAAACCTGCCGTGCCGGCTGCCGTGAGCGCAATGGCGATAGGACCCGCGGCGACCAAGCCGAGGCCGGGAACGAGCAAAGCTGCGCCGATTGCGGCAATGGCCGGTGTCACTGTTCCGACGGTGCCTCCTGCGGGACCGCCGAGCACTTCCGCACGCTTCGAAGCGTCAGGTGCCGGCTCGGATGCCTTCTCTGCAAGCGGCGTGTCTGCTGGCGCGCGCTTCAAATATGCATCGCGCGTTGCCTCGGACATGAGCACATTGACTTCATCGGGCTCATAACCGAGCTTGCATGCGGCTTGATAGGCTTGCTCTGCATCGCGGATGTCCCTGAATAGTGCGGTCACGACGAGCGAGCTGTCGGCGGAAGGTGCAGGCGTTTTCATGAGCTGTCCTCGAGCGGGGTTCAGAACAGCAACGCGGGCGGGTTGGGGAGGGTTTCCTTGACTTGGTGACTCGTGACTGGTGACTGGTGACTCGTCGGGCGGCAAAGCCACGCCCATCCAGAATCCGGCAAATGGCCGGCACGTCTATTGGCGTTCCTTAACTCGAGCTGAGTAAGGCAGCTACGACGCGCAACCAGTCACGAGTCACTCGTCACGAGTCACGCACAGGAATCACGAGTCTTAACGTTTCTCGCCGGACCCGCCGGATATCATGGCGCGGGTTTATGGAGTTTCTTTGTCTCGGGGGAACGATGAGCTCGAACCTGATCGTACGATCGGCGGCCGGTTCGCTGTTCGCGGTGCTTGCAACGTCGGCGTTGGCACAAGAGCGTCCAGATGCGAGCCTGCCCGGCCGAGCGGTCTACGAGAAAGCCTGCGCTGCGTGCCACGCCAGACCCGCCGATGAACGCACGCCCACGTTTGCAGCTTTGACTGCGATGCCCGCCGGAACGCTACGCGATTCGATGGCGGAGGGCGGCAAGATGGCGCCGATGGCTGCAGCGCTTTCCGACGAGGAAAAGCGTCAGCTCGTCGCATATTTGACCTCCGGGCAATCTGCTGCGGCGGGCAACTGGACCGAGAGTTTCATGTGCCCGGCCGACAAGCGCGTCGTCGACGTGTCGAAGCCGGTCGTCTCCGCGGGATTCGGGGTCGATCGTCATCAGACGCGCAGCCTCACCGCCGAGCAAGCCGGTTTGAAGAAATCCGATCTGAAGGACCTCGAGATCGCGTGGGTGATCGGGTTTCCCGGTCAAGGCAGCGGAACGGGTGCTTCGATCGTCGGGAGCACGATGTTCGTGACCGGCGGCGGTCGCTTGATGGCGCTCGACACCGAAACCGGCTGCGTTAAATGGGCGATCAACGCGAGCTCGCGCAACACGCCGGCGTTCGGTGAGATCGACGGACGCAAAGTCGTCGCTCTATCGGTCGGACGCGATGTCCTCGTCGTCGATGCGAAGAACGGCGAAAAGATCTGGCAAGCCAGTGGCCAAGCCGAAAACAATGTCGGTTCGATCCGCGGCGGTGTCGTCATCTACAAGGACAAGGTGATCGTGCCGATCTCGGCATCGGGCGTCAGTGCTGGCATGCGTCCTCAATTCGAATGCTGCACCGGCCACGGTGCAGTCGTCGCGCTTTCGGCGAAGGACGGCAAGAAGCTGTGGGAGTACCACACGATGCCGCCGGCCGACTACAACGGCAAAGTCTCTTCCGCCGGCGTCAAACAGCGCGGACCGTCCGGCGCTCCGATCTGGTCGGTACCGTTGATCGACGAGAAGCGTAACCGCGTCATCGTGACGACGGGCGAGAACACGTCGCATCCGCCCACCGATACGTCGGATGCGTTCATCGCGCTCGATCTCGACAACGGAAAGGAAGTCTGGAAATTCCAAGCGATGGCGGCCGATGTCTGGAACATGGCCTGCGGCGCATCGAAGGAAAGATCCGGTCCGAATTGCCCGTGGAATATCGACGGCGATCTGGGTACCGGCCGCGACTTCGATTTCGGTGCAGGGGCCATGCTCGTGAAGGGCACCGGCGGTCGCGAGCTCATCGTCTCGGGGCAGAAGTCCGGCGATGTCTGGGCGCTCGATGCCGACACGGGCGAGCTCGTTTGGAATATCCGCTTCGGCCAAGGGACGGCGCTCGGCGGCGTGCATTGGGGCGTGACGACCGACGGCGAGCGCGTCTTCGCGCCGATCAACGATCCCATCATCACCGGCGCGCAAACGCCGCATCCGGGCGTGTATGCGGTGGACATCAAGACCGGCAAACGGGTGTGGGGCTTCGACGCCAAGCCCGATTGCGCAGGCGAGCGGGGCAAGCTCATCGCGAATTGCGAGACGAAGTACGGCTTCTCTGCGGCGCCACTCACGGTCGACGGTGCCGTCATTGCGGCGACGCTGGGGGGCGACGTGTACATCTTCGACGGCAAGACCGGCGAAGTGTTGAACAAGCTCGAGACGATCGGGCCGAAACAAACGATCAATGGCATTGCAGCGAAGGGAGGCTCGATCGACTCGCACTCGCTGTCGGCCGGCGCAGGAATGATTTTCGTCAACTCGGGCTACGGCGCTTTCAATCAAACAGCCGGCAATGCGCTGATCGCCTATCGCCCGAAACGGAAATAGCCCAGGCGATAGTGGACAGTTGAAGGTTGACAGCGAGAATCGCTTGCCGACTGTCGAGCAAACTGAAACTGCTCTCGAGCGTCCGGATGCGTCTTTTCGCGCTATCAACTGTCAACTATGAACTATGAACTGTCGGGGGGTTGCGATGAAGTGGTACGTACCGATCGTTGCGCTGCTCGTGAGCGCATCTGCATCCGCCCAAACGCCTGCCGCCGGGGAAGCGCAGACGCAAACTCCTCAACGGTCTGCGTACACCAATCCGCCGCCGCTGATCGCAGGTGCGCATTGGCATCACTTTCACGTCAACACCACCGACCCGGTCGCATCGATCGCGTACTACACGAAACACTTCGATGCGAAGCCCGCGCGATTTGCAGACATGATGGATGCTGTGTGGACTCAGAAGTCGTGGCTGCTCTTCACGAAGGTCGATAAGAAGCCCTCGACGAAGCACAACACGGCGATCTGGCACATCGGTTGGGGAGCGCCCGATCCGCACGCGGAGTACGAGCGTCAGCTCGAGCTCGGCAACAAGTTCGTGCAGCCGCTGACCGACATCTCGACCGGCCTCGGCGGACGGCCCGGACGCTTCTTTTATATGTATGTCGAG
>DATCLP010000635.1:0-5103 GCA_036563855.1 Steroidobacteraceae bacterium
GTTCAAGGCGTACGCGTCGCGTGCTCGCACAACTGGTTCGGCGGCGTCTATCAAGACGATCGCAATCAGATCGGCACGTTCGCCGTCGAAACGGAAACCTTCTTCGATGCGTATCCGGAGCTTCGCATCGTGCAAGGCGACAAGCAGGCTTGGCTCGAGGATCGCACGGCCGCGCTCGTCGGACGCGACTTGGCCGAGCGCTTCGGCTGGAAGCTCGGCGACGTCGTACCGATTCGCTCGAACATTTTCACTCGGGAAAGCGGCGGCAACGTCTGGCCGATGAAGATCGCTGCCATCTTCGAGATTCCGAACGGCGACAACGGCACGATCTTCTTCCACTACGACTACTTCAACGAAGGCGTCTCGGCTGCCTTCGGCCGCGACACGATCGGTTGGGTCGTCGTACGGGTCGACAATCCCGATCGCTCCGAAGAAATCGCACGAGCGATCGACGCGCTGTTCGCGAATTCCTCGACGGAGACGAAGACGACGACCGAACAGGCGTTCGTGCAGAGCTTCGCGAATCAGATGGGCAACATCGGCAAGATCATCACAGTCGTCGTGACCGCCGTGTTCTTCACGATGCTGCTCGTCACCGCGAACTCGATGGCGCAAAGCGTGCGCGAACGCACCAAGGAAATCGGCGTCATGAAGACGCTCGGCTTCTCTTCGCGCGGCATCACGCTGTTAGTGCTGGCCGAGTCGATATTGTTGACGGCGATCGGCGGCGCGATCGGACTGGCGCTCGCAACGCTGGCAACCGACGCCGTTCCGGCAGCAGTACGGCAGTACTTCCCGGTGATTCTGATTCCGCCGAGCTCGTATGTATTGAGCATCGTGGCAATTCTCACGCTCGGTGCGATCTCGGCTGCCTTGCCGTGTTACCAGGCCGGGCGGCTGAAGATCGTTCAGGCGCTTGCGAAACAGGGGTAATCCGATGACGAACTGGTTCGCACAGATCGTCTCGATCACCGGAATGAGCCTCAAGAGCATGCCGCAGCGGCTCGCGCCTTCGATCGTTGCAGTCGTCGGCGTTGCCGGCGTGGTGCTCGTGCTCGTTGGCGTTCTTTCGATGCGCGAAGGCTTTCAAGCCGTGCTCGAGCGCTCGGGCGCCGATGACATTGCGATCGTCTTGCGAAGCGGTGCAACCGACGAAATGGGCAGCACGCTCGCTCAAGTGCAAACGCGCCTGATCGAAGACGCTCCCGGCGTCGCGCGCGACGAGCGCGGTCCGATCACCTCGCCCGAGCTCTACGTCGTCGTCGACGTGCCGCTCAAACGCACAGGCACGTCCGCGAACGTGCCCTTGCGCGGCGTCGGTGCACGTGCAGCCGAGCTGCGGCAAGCCTTCAAGATCACGAGCGGACGTTACTTCGAGCCCGGCAAGTTCGAGGTCATCGTTGGGCGCGGCGCGGTTCAGCAATTCGTCGGCCTGCAAGTCGGCGCCGAGCTGCGGTGGGGCGCGACGACGTGGCGCGTCGTCGGCATTTTCGAAGACGGCGGCAGCGTCGCCGAATCGGAGATTTGGACCGATGCGACCGTGCTGCAAGGCGCATACAACCGCGGCACTTCTTATCAGTCGCAGCGCGTCCGCCTGGTAAGCCCGAATGCGCTGCGCACGTTCAAAGATGCGCTCACGACCGATCCGCGCCTGAACGTGACCGTACAAACCGAACGCGAGTATCTCGCCGAGAAATCCGCAACGATCGTCACGCTGATCACGATCGCAGGCGGCGCGATCGGATTGCTGATGGGCTTGGGCGCGGTCTTCGGCGCACTCAACACGATGTATTCGGCGGTTGCCGCCCGTACGCGCGAGATCGCAACGCTGCGCGCGCTCGGCTTCGGTTCGACGCCCATCGTGATCTCGGTGCTGACGGAAGCGCTGCTGCTCGGCATCGTGGGAGGCCTGATCGGCGGCATTCTGGCCTTCGTGGGCTTCAACGGCATCGAAGCCTCGACGATGAACGGCTTCAATCAGATGACCTTCGCCTTCCGCGTCACGCCCGAATTGATCGTCCAAGGCATCGCTTATGCGCTCATCCTCGGCTTCTTCGGCGGTGTGTTGCCGAGCGTAAGAGCGGCGAGAATGCCCATCACGGTAGGACTCAGAGAACTCTGAGTCCCACAATTGAGAATGGAGAATTGAAAATGGAAGTGCGCTGCTTTTGCAGCGCCAAGTCTCAATCCTTGCGCACACGCTGCGAGGGGCGCGCATTCTCCAGCGCGTCGATCGTTTTCGGCCAGTCGTCCTTGAGCAGGCGCGACAACGCACGATCGGCGAGCAGTTTGTTGCCGGTCTGACAGCGCGGACAATAGTTCGTTTCATTCTCGGCGTAGCGGATGCGTTGAATCGCCGTGCCGCACTCAGGGCACGGCTTGCCGTATCGGCCGTGGACGGCCATGCCTTCGCGAAACGCCGTGACCTTTTCCGGAAATTTGCCAGCCGCGTCCGTACGCAAGCGCTCGATCCAAGTCTTCAGAACGAATTCCGTAGCTTCGAACAACGCTTGCCACTGCGCCTCATCGAGGTGACGGGTTTGCGCCATCGGCGAGAGCTTCGCGCGATGGAGGATCTCGTCCGAGTAAGCGTTACCGATGCCGCTCAAGATCGTGGGATCGGTGAGAGCGCGCTTGAGCGTGTGATTGCGCTCGGCGAGCCGTGCGCGAAATTCCTCGAAGCTCGCCCCGACCACTTCAAGACCGCCGCGATCCAGCTCGAGCAATCGTCCCGCGCCTTCCATTACGTGCAGCGAGGCGCGACGCTTGGTTCCCGCTTCCGTCAGAGTCAGCACGCCGCGTTCGAACTCGAGCTGCAGCAGTGCCGGACGGATCTTGTTGGCACCGCGTTCATACCAGTGCAGGCGCCCCGCGATCATCAAATGCAGCACTAGCCAGAGATCGCCTTCGAAACCAATCGCAATGCGCTTGCCGATTCGCTTCAGGTCAACGACCTTCCGACCTACGCAGGCCGTCAAAGGCGGCTCGGTCGTTCGCAGGAGGAACGGATTCTTCAGCGTCGTCCGCTCAAGGCGCGTCCCGCGAATGCGCTCTTCGAGCGCTTCGATGTAGACGGTGATGTCGGGAAGCTCGGGCACAAGAAGAATTGGGAATTAGAAAGGGCGCGCGGGCGTCGATTGAGAATCCGGCAACGACGATAAGACGCGCTGCCGTGCAGCGCCGTTCATTCTCAGCTCTCCATTCTCAATTCTCAAATGTCAGCATTGCTAGCGCCCAATGTGGCGCGGGACGGGCGGCCGAACGCACGACATCAGTGCACGCGCCCGTGCCGGATCGCGCGTATCCCTAAGATTTTCGCGGCTCCCGGAGCTGGCACGACGCATGCATTGGATAGCGTGCGGATGCGGAAGCATCGAAGCTCCTCGGGACTGAACACGTCCTCCGCGGCACGCGAGCACGAGCGCCTCGGAGGACGTTTTTTCGGTGAGAACCGCATCCATTGGTCGCACGCACCGATTTTCAACGTGCTTACGACGATGGTGAAATCCCCCTGAGCCATCTCGGATGCAGGCGTGCGCAGCACGATGTGCTGCGCACGTTTTTTTTGATTCTTGCAAGGACTAGAACCGGTATCCGACCGCCAGCCCGTAGGTGCGCGGCTCGAGCACGAATACGTTCGTGAACAAGCCCGATGACGCATCGGTCACGTACATTCCCGTGATGTTGTCGTCGTCCAATGCATTGTTCACGAACGCCCGCAGATACCAAGTCTCATCGGCCGAGATCAGACTGACCTGCGCATTCAAGACATCCCAAGCATCGATCTTGTCGATCGGCTGATTGAAGATGCGTGCATAGAACGAATCGCGCCAGTAATAGTCGACGCGCGGGATGAGCTGCATGCCGCCCGCGAATTCGAACGTGTACTGAAGACCCGCTTTGACGGAAAACCTCGGCGCGCCGGCGAGCTCGTTGCCTCGCAGATCGGCTTCGACGCCGGCCGTCTGACCGAACAATCCCTCCGATCCAGGCACTAGCGAATACAGACCGAACGGCCCGCCGAGCTGGAGCGGAAGAATCAGACCGGCGTCGACGGCATTCTGAAGCTGTGCAGCAGGTAGGACGTAATTGCTTGCGTTGCCGATATCCTTCACGACCGTCCAAGCCGGATCGCCATTGCTCGGATCGCGAGGATTGATGCTCTTGAAGTTGCCGATCTCGGTCTTGAGATATGCGAGATTCAAATCGATGAGCAGACCGTCGACCGGATTGAACAGGAATTCGCCTTCCAGCCCGTAGATGTCTGCATCGACATTCTCGTTCACCGAAGTGCGCGCGACGATCTTCGAAACCTGCAAGCCATCGTATTGATAGTAGAAGGCCGACAGATTCGCCATTACACGTCCGCCCACGAACACGTTCTTCGAGCCGACCTCGATCGCATTGACGAACTCGGGATCGTAGACCTGCGGCGTGCCTGCGAATGCCGGATTGTTCTGGAACGGCGGATTGAAGCCGCCGGCTTTGTAGCCGCGCGAATAGAAGGCGTACAGCGTCGAGTCATCGCCCCAGCCGGGCTTGAAGTCGAACCCGAACCGGCCGGTGAATTCCTTGAACGTCGCCCTGTCGATGCGAAAGTCCGGCAATGGATCTGTTGCAGGACCGTCGAGCAACATCGTGCGGTCCTTGATCGTCTTCTCGTCGCGCGTCCAACGCAGGCCGATGGTCCATTTGAAGGCGTCCGTCATGTCCCAGTACAGCTCGCCGAAGATGGCTGTCGATGTGAGCCCGGCCGAGGGCGTCGTGTTCGCGTAAACCGGCGGCGCGAGATTGAGCACGGTCGCCGCATAGTCCAGCTCGGTCGTGGCGATCAAATAGTTCTCTTCATCGTCCGCGTTGAAGTAGAGGGCGCCGATCTGGAAATTGAGCGGACCGTCGAAATCGGATGCCAAGCGCAACTCTTGCGACCACTGCCAGGCATCTTGCTGGGATTGGTCGATACCCATCGACCGATCGGAAAACAGCCGGATGTGCCCGCCGACAGAACCTCGAAACCCTTCGTCGAAAGCGCTCATCGGGATTTGGCCGCCGAACAAGGCAAGCGCCGAGCCGTTGAAGGGGCCGGTCGGCGAATTCCAGTTG
>DATCLP010000636.1:0-10855 GCA_036563855.1 Steroidobacteraceae bacterium
GTCCTGGAGCGCTTTTTTGGAATGGATCGAACGACTGCCACGCGCGTTATGCTGGAGGTTCATACCAAGGGCAAGGGCGTCTGCGGGGTATTCACGTTCGAAATCGCCGAGACCAAGGTCGCCCAGGTCACGACGTACGCCCGACAACATCAGCATCCGCTGTTGTGCACGATGGAAGAAACGTGAGGCTGATCCCAGGGCGGCAGTTGCTCGAGTCGTAGAGTGGGCCGGCATGACTCGCGCGAACCTTTCGAAACCGAGCCACTCTTACAGAGGACTCCCCTGCGCTGTTGCAGGAACTGAAGATCGAGATCGAATCCGTGCTTAGTAGCGAATTGGAAATCTGCCTGAACGAAGCCTTTCAGCAGGCTCGGGAGGCTCGTCACGAGTTCATGACGGTCGAGCACTTGCTGCTCGCGATCGTCGACACTCCGAAGGTCCGCGAAATTCTGCGTGCATGCGGCGCCGACGTCGCCCGCCTGCGAAAGGATCTCAAAGATTTCATCGACCAGACGACGCCGCGGTTGAAAGACGACGACGACCGGGAGGTGCAGCCCACCCTCGGATTCCAGCGGGTCTTGCAGCGCGCGGTGTTCCACGTCCAGTCGAGCGGTAAGAAAGAAGTGACGGCGGCCAATGTGCTCGTCGCAATCTTCAGCGAGAAACACTCGCACGCTGCGTACCTGCTCTCGATGCAGGATGTGGCTCGTCTCGATGTAGTCAATTACATCTCGCACGGCTTGTCGAAGATCGCTGACGACCGCACTGAAAAGGACGAGGCCTCGCCTGGCACAGAATCCGAACGCGACGGCGAAGCCGGCACGGCGCTCGAGAAGTACGCGACGAACCTGAACAAGCTTGCAATGGAAGGGCGCATCGATCCGCTGATCGGTCGCCAGCAGGAAATCGAACGCACGATCGAGATTCTCTGCCGCCGCCGCAAGAACAACCCGCTGTACGTCGGCGAAGCAGGGGTCGGCAAGACGGCGCTCGTCGAAGGGCTCGCCCGTCTGATCGTCGAGGGCAAGGTTCCGGATGTACTGAGCGATTGCACCGTCTACGCGCTCGACATGGGTGCGTTGATCGCGGGAACGAAGTACCGGGGCGATTTCGAGAAGCGCCTGAAGGGCGTACTTTCGGAGCTGAAGAAGAATCCCGGAGCGATTCTCTTCATCGACGAAATCCACACCGTGATCGGCGCCGGTGCCGCATCGGGCGGCGTCATGGATGCCTCGAACCTGATCAAGCCGGCGCTCGCGAATGGCGAGCTGAGGTGCATCGGCTCGACGACCTACAGCGAGTATCGCGGCATCTTCGAGAAGGACCACGCGCTCGCACGTCGTTTCCAGAAGATCGACATCGTCGAGCCGACGATTCCGGAGACGATCGAGATCCTCAAAGGACTCCGCTCGCGCTTCGAGGAGCATCACGGCGTCAAGTACACCGACGATGCGCTCAAGGCAGCGGCGGAGCTGTCGGCACGTCACATCAACGATCGGCAGCTGCCTGACAAGGCGATCGACGTGATCGACGAGGCCGGCGCAAGGTTGCGGCTTAAGCCGCCGGCGGAGCGGACGGATACCGTCACGACCGAGATGATCGAGGACGTGGTCGCACGAATTGCGCGGATCCCGCCCAAGAACGTGTCTACGTCCGATCGCGACGTGCTCAAGAATCTCGAGCGCAATCTCAAGCTCGTGATCTTCGGTCAGGACCACGCGATCGAGACGCTCGCCGCCGCGATCAAGATGTCGCGGTCCGGATTGGGCGATCAGCGCAAGCCTGTTGGTTCGTTCCTGTTCGCTGGTCCGACCGGCGTCGGTAAGACGGAGGTCACTCGTCAGCTCGCGATTGCCCTGGGCGTCGAGCTCATCCGCTTCGACATGTCCGAATACATGGAGCGCCATACGGTCTCTCGTCTGATCGGTGCGCCTCCTGGCTATGTAGGCTTCGACCAAGGCGGCTTGCTCACCGAAGCGATCAACAAGCATCCGCACTCGGTGTTGCTGCTCGACGAGATCGAGAAGGCGCATCCGGACGTGTTCAACCTGCTGTTGCAGGTGATGGATCACGGCACGCTCACGGACAACAACAGCCGCAAGGCGGACTTCCGCCACGTCATCATCGTGATGACGACGAATGCGGGCGCGTTCGAGATGAGCCGGCCGTCGATCGGCTTCACGCCGCAAGACCACACGAGCGACGGCATGGAGGCGATTCGCAGGCTCTTCTCGCCGGAGTTCCGCAACCGTCTCGATGCGATCATCCAGTTCAACAATCTGGATCCGCGTACGATTCAGCGCGTCGTCGACAAGCTGCTCGTAGAAGTCGAGGCGCAGCTCGAACAGAAGGGCGTGCAGCTTCATATCGACGATGCGGCCCGCGAGTGGCTGGCGCGCAAGGGATACGACCCGAAGATGGGTGCACGTCCGATGGCGCGCGTCATTCAGGATTCGATCAAGCGGCCGCTCGCCGAAGAGCTGCTGTTCGGTCGGCTCGTGAATGGCGGCCATGCCTTCGTGACGCTCGGGCCGGACGACACACTCAAGGTGGAGGTCCGCGCCAGCACCGAGCAGCCCCTGCTCGAGAGCAACTGAAGCAGCACCGCAAAGACGCGACCGCGCGAGTCGGCGCGGTTTCCGGCTGACGCGCAGTAGTTTTGAGATAGGTGTTCCAATGAAAAAGGCCGGCTTTCGCCGGCCTTTTGCTGTTCGATCGTGAACCGATCGACAACACCCCCGAGCCAATCGTTACTTGCCGCGGTAGACGATGCGGCCTTTCGTCAGATCGTACGGCGTCAACTCTACCGTCACTTGATCGCCGGTGAGAATGCGGATGTAGTTCTTGCGCATCTTGCCCGAGATATGGGCAATGACGGTGTGCCCGTTCTCGAGCTGGACTCGGAACGTGGTGTTCGGAAGCGTGTCGATGACACGACCTTCCATTTGAATGACACCCTCTTTCGACATGCGCTCTCGTATGTGTCACCGGGTTGCCCCCGGAAAGCGCGCGAATTGTGCATAAAGGCTACACCCATTGCAATGAAGCAACGGAGCCCGCGCGCGCAGGTGCGCCGTTGGCAACCTAAGTTACGGACGGAATTTTCGGTTCTCCTTCGCTCATTCTTGCCCAGCGCTGCGCCATCGGATCGAGCGAGGCGTGGTCTGCAAGCAACGCGACGAACTCGCTCCTGGGCATCAGTCTGGCCCCAAGACTCATTAGATGCGGGGTCGCCATCTGGCAGTCGATCAGCACAAACCCGCACTCGGTCAGGAAATCGCACAGTCTCCGCAAGGCAATCTTCGAAGCATCGCGTTCGCGGCTGAACATCGACTCGCCGAAAAAGATCCGACCGATTGCGACGCCATAGAGTCCGCCGACGAGCCGGTCGCCCATCCAAGTCTCCACGCTGTGGGCGTACCCCAGTCGATGCAAGCGGGAATAGGCCGCTTGCATCTCCGCCGAAAGCCACGTCCCTTGAGGCCGAAGCTCTTCGCTGCCGCACGCTTGGATAACGGCGTCGAACGCCGTATCGATGCGAGTGTGCATGCCCTTGTTGCGCATGGATTTCGCGAGGCTGCGCGAGGTCTTGAACTCCTGCGGGAAGAGCACCGCGCGAGGATCGGGGCACCACCACAAGATCGGCTGTCCGTAGGAATACCAAGGGAAAATGCCGCGTCGGTAGGCTGCGAGCAGCCGCGCAGGGGACAAGTCGCCGCCAGCGGCAAGCAGTCCATCGGGTTCGCGCAGCGCCCGCTCGACCGGCGGAAATGCATCCGGCGAGTCACGCTCCGAAAGCCAAACGATCGAGCCACGCATCAGCCCGTCTCCTGGCTCTCTAAATCGCGACGAAACGGCACATGTTCGCGCACCGATGCCATGTATTCATCGACCGCAGCGCGTTCCTGCGCCAGGAAATGATCGATGGCACGGCGAAACCTGTCATCCGCAATCCAATGCGCCGACCAAGTGTACGCCGGCTCGAAGCCGCGCGGCACTTTGTGCTCGCCTTGGGTACCCGGCTCAAAACGCTGCAGACCATGCTCGATGCAGTATTCGATGCCTTGGTAATAGCAGGTCTCGAAATGCAGGCCGTTGAAGTCCGCAACCGAGCCCCAGTACCGCCCGTACAACGTCGTATCGCTGTGCAGGAAGATTGCTGCGGCGATGGGCTGGTTCTCGTACTTGGCTAGCTTGACCATGATCGACTGCGGAAGCGCAGCGGAGATACTCATGAAGAACTCGACGTTCAGATAGTGTTCGTGTCCGCGTAACTGAAATGTGTTCTGCGAGAACTCGAAAACGGTCTGCCACAGATCCGAGTTCAATTCGTCGCCGCGCAAGGTGAGAAACTCGATGCCTGCTTCCCGGACGCGGCGGCGTTCCCTCAGCGCCTTCTTGCGCTTCTCCGCGCGAAACGTCGCGATGAAATCGTCGAAGGTACGGTAGCCGCGATTGAACCAGTGAAACTGGCAGTCCTGCCGGAGGAGGAAACCAGCGCGTTCCAGCAGTTGCAGCTCATCCTCGAGGGCGAATAGCACGTGTACTGAGGAATATCGGTCGCGCTCAGCGAGTCGGATGAGCTCTTCGATCAGTCGATGTCTGACAGTACGGTCGTCGACGCCGCGCCGGACCAACAATCGCGACCCCGGTACCGGCGAGAACGGGACCATGCTGACGAGCTTGGGATAGTAGGAAAGGCCCGCTTGGTTGTAGGCCCGAGCCCAAGCCCAATCGAAAACGAACTCGCCCCAGGAATGGCTCTTCCTATATAGCGGGAGTGCGGCGAGCAGCTCGCCGTCTGCTTCGAGCACGAGGTGACTGGGCAACCACCCAGCCTCCCTGCCGACGCACCCTGTTTGCTCGAGCGCCGACAGGAACTCGTGGCGCAAGAACGGATTTCCGCCGAGCTCGAGCTCGTTCCATTGGACTGCCGGCACGCTTGCGATCGACGGTAGGGTGCGTGCGCGCATAGCCCTCTACTTGGGTTTCTGGGCGAGCATTTGGGCGTCGAGCTGATCGAGATACTTGTCGGCGTCCAATGCTGCCATGCATCCGGTGCCAGCCGAGGTGATCGCTTGGCGATAAACGTGATCGGCCACGTCACCCGCGGCAAAGACGCCGGGCACGCTGGTCTGAGTTGCGAATCCGTCGAGTCCGGAACGCACGATCAAATAGCCGTTCTTCATCTCGAGCTGGCCTTCGAACAATTGCGTGTTCGGCGCGTGGCCGACGGCGACGAAAAGCCCGCTCACTTCGATGTCCGTCTTCGTGCCGTCCGCAACGTTCACGATGCGCGCACCCGTAACACCGTTGTCGTCTCCGAGCACTTCATCGACCGTGTGATTCCACACAATGCGTACCTTGCCTTGGCGTTCCTTCTCGAAGAGCTGAGACTGCAGGATCTTTTCCGCGCGCAGGGAGTCGCGTCGGTGAATCAGCGTAACGTGCGAGGCGATGTTCGAAAGGTACAGCGCTTCTTCGACGGCCGTGTTGCCGCCGCCCACGACCGCGACGCGTTGATTCTTGAAAAAGAACCCGTCGCAAGTGGCGCAAGCCGATACGCCTCGGCCGCGATAGTGCTGCTCCGAGGGTAGGCCGAGGTACTTCGCCGTGGCGCCAGTCGCGATGATCAAAGCGTCGGTCGTGTACGTACCGCGATCGCCCTCGAGCCAGAAGGGACGCTGCGACAGGTCGACCTTGTTGATGTGATCGTTGATGATCTGCGTGCCGAAGCGCTCCGCGTGCTTGCGCATCCGTTCCATCAGCGCAGGGCCCGTCAATCCATGCGGATCGCCAGGCCAATTGTCGACCTCGACCGTCGTCATGAGCTGTCCGCCTTCTTCGAGCCCCGTCAACAAGACCGGACTACGGTTGGCGCGCGCCGCATACACTGCGGCCGAATAGCCAGCCGGCCCCGATCCCAAGATGAGGATGCGCGAGTGAAGGGGAGTGCTCATGTATGATTGACCTCGATTTGTTCGTACGGGATCGTCGCGGCGAACCCCGCGTTCACGTGGTACAGGGCGTCCCACGATCTCAGGTGTCGACGCTCAGCGTCCGCCAGTCCGGACTGGCGGTCGTGCAATGGTAAGGAATGCCCGACGAGGCGCCAAATAGAGCGATTCGATGACAGTGATCGACGGCAGGAAGATCGTCGTACGAACGCGAACTTGGATACTTGAGCTGATGCGGCATTTTGGTTAATTGGCACGTGTAGCGCCGTTCCAAGAGGGATACGGACATCGTAGGCGGAGAGTCGCACCAACGGGCTCGACACGAGAGAAGGCAAGACATTGGCAAGCACAGCAGAAGCACGCAACGGACAACGGTTGGGGCCTACGGTCGTCCGCTCCTTGCGCGAGGGTGCGCTGTGGGTGTTCGCTGCGCTCGCGCTCATCGTGCTCCTCGCGCTGCTCTCTTACGATCGAAACGATCCTTCCTTCGCAACGACCGGCGAGCCAGGTCCGGTGTCGAACGTCGTCGGCCCATTCGGCGCACACCTGTCCGGCCTGCTGATCCTATTGTTCGGCGCACCGGCCTTTCTGTTTCCGGTAATGATCGGCTACACGGGCTGGCTTCTGTATCGGGAGCCTGGTAAGCAGCCCGGCCAGTCGCGCGCGACTCTTGCGTTCCGTGCACTTGGTTTCTTTCTCACGCTGGTGACCAGTTGCGGGCTTGCCAGCCTGCATTTCACGGCGCCCTCGTACCCGAATTCCGCCGGGGGCATCCTGGGCGCGTTCGTCGGCGAACATGCACAAGCCAATTTGAGCTTCCTCGGGGCCACACTGCTGTTGCTCGCTTTGTGGCTCGCCGGCGTGTCGTTGTTCGCCGGTTTGTCCTGGATCGAGGTGATGGATCGGACCGGACGCGCCACGCTCGCAGCGTTCGACTGGGTATCCGCAAAGATCGCGAAAGCGCGCGATGTGAGGGCAGGGCGCGAGCTGAAACAAGCCCGCCAGGAAGTGGTTCGCGAAGTGCAAAAGCGGGTCGCGAATCGGCCCCCGCCGAAGATCGAACAGCCTGTTCCGAAGGTCGAGAAGAGCGAGCGTGTCGAAAAGGAACGGCAGGTGCCGCTCTTCGAGAAGCCGGCGTCGACGGAGCTACCGCCGCTATCGCTGTTGGATGATCCGCCGCCGCAGCAGGGCGGTTATTCGGCCGAGGCGCTCGAAGCCATGTCGCGCTTGGTCGAGCTCAAGCTGCGCGATTTCGGTGTGGAAGCCGAAGTCGTCGAAGTCCATCCGGGTCCGGTGGTCACACGCTTCGAGCTGCGGCCTGCGCCCGGCGTGAAAGTCAGCCAGATCAGCAATCTCGCAAAGGATCTGGCGCGATCGCTCTCCGCGATCAGCGTGCGCATCGTCGAGATCATCCCCGGCAAATCTACGGTCGGCTTGGAGATCCCGAACGAGAAGCGCGAGCTCGTGACGCTTGGCGAGATCATCAAATCGAAGACGTACGACGAGATGAGCTCGCCGCTCTCGCTCGTGCTCGGCAAGGACATCGGCGGTCACCCGGTCGTTGCGGATCTCGCCCGCATGCCGCACTTGCTCGTCGGCGGCACGACCGGCTCGGGCAAGTCGACGGCCGTGAACGCGATGATCCTGTCGCTGCTGTACAAGTCGACGGCCGAGCAAGTGCGCATGATCATGATCGACCCGAAGATGCTCGAGCTGTCGGTCTACGAAGGCATTCCTCATTTGCTCGCGCCGGTCGTGACCGACATGAAGGAAGCCGCCAATGCATTGCGCTGGTGCGTTGCCGAGATGGAGCGGCGGTACCAGCTCATGGCGGCGCTCGGCGTTCGTAATCTTGCAGGCTTCAATCGCAAGCTCGCCGAAGCGCGCGAAGCGGGCCAACCGATTCGCGATCCGCTGCTCATGAAAATGCTCGGGCCCGAGGGTAACCCGGAGGAAGTGCCGTTCCTCGATCCTCTGCCGTTCATCGTCGTGATCGTCGACGAGCTTGCCGACATGATGATGATCGTCGGCAAGAAGGTCGAAGAACTGATCGCGCGGCTTGCTCAGAAGGCGCGCGCTTCGGGCATCCACCTGATTCTCGCGACGCAACGACCGTCGGTGGATGTGATCACCGGCCTGATCAAGGCGAACATTCCGACGCGTATCGCGTTCCAAGTCTCGGCGAAGGTCGATTCCCGAACGATTCTCGACCAGATGGGTGCGGAACAATTGCTCGGCCACGGCGATATGTTGTTCCTGCAGCCCGGTACCTCGGTACCGATCCGCGTGCACGGCGCATTCGTATCGGATGCGGAAGTGCATCGCGTAGTTGCGGCGCTGAAGGGTTCGGGTCAGCCTTCCTACGTGAAAGAAATTCTCGAAGGACCGAGCACACCGCTTCCGGGCATCCCTGGCGAGGCAGCGGAAGGCGGCGGCGAAGGCGATCCGTCGGACGGCGAGCAAGACCCGTTGTACGACCAAGCCGTGCGCATCGTGCTCGAGAGCCGCAAAGCTTCGATTTCGGGCGTGCAGCGACGTCTCAAGATCGGCTACAACCGTGCAGCCCGCTTGGTCGAAACGATGGAAGCCGCAGGGCTCGTCGGTCCGTTGCAGCCGAACGGTACGCGCGAAGTGCTGGCACCGCCGCCGCCCGAGGATTGATATCGCTCATGTCGAAACGTCTTCACGCCTGGCTCGGGCTGATCGCAGCCGTCGGCATTGCAGCGAGTGCCGCGAGCGCGACGATCGACGAAGGACGGCAGCGAGCAGAGCGCTTCCTCGATGGGCTCGAGACGCTGCGAGCCGAGTTCACGCAAACACTGTCGGATCGCACCGGACAAGTCACCGACGAATCGAGCGGTACGCTTGCGATTCAGCGCCCGAATCGTTTTCGCTGGGATTACCGCGATCCGTACGAGCAGCTGATCGTTTGCGACGGCGAGCGCATTTGGGTCTACGACAGCGATCTAGAACAGGTCACGGTGCGCAAGCTCGATATGGCGCTATCTTCAACGCCGGCGATGCTGCTGAGCGGGCAGGGCGCTCTCACGGACAATTTCGAAGTGACTGAAGTCAGCGAGCGCACCGGCGTGTTCTGGGTCCACATGCAGCCGAAGCGCGACGACACCGATTTCAAGGTCGTGCGGCTCGGATTTTCCTCGAACAAGGCTCAAGAGCTTCGAGCGATGGAGCTGGTCGACAAACTCGGTCAGACCACCTTGCTGACGTTTTCGAAGATCGAACGCAATCCGTCGTTGGATTCCTCGCAATTCGTCTTCGAAGTTCCGCCCGGTGCAGATGTGATCGGCGATACCGGACAAGTCGCCCCGCGGGCGGACGCTCGCTAGTTCATGCGTTTGCTGCTACGGCATCCCTGGGTGTGGCTTGGCGTGGGCTGGACGCTCGTCGCGTGCGTCGTCATCCTGAGTCTCATGCCGGGTCAAAAACTTCCGCAGGTCGGAGTCAGCGATAAAGTCGAGCATGCGCTTGCTTACGCGGCGCTCACGTTGTGGTTCACGGGCGTTTATCCGCGTTCTTCATACCTGCGCGTGGCGATGGGCATGTTCGCACTCGGAATCGGTCTCGAGATCGCGCAAGGGCTCTTGCCCTTTGGTCGCGAGATGGAGGTTCTCGACATCGTCGCGAATTCGATCGGCGTATTATTGGGTATTGCGGCGGCGTTCGCCGGCCTCGGCGGCTGGGCGCAGCGCATCGAGAGCTGGGTACGCAAGTGGTAGACGATCTGCCGTTGGTCGATGCAGCGCGTCCGCTTGCGGATCGCATGCGTCCGCAAGAGCTCGCAGACTACGTCGGTCAGACGCATCTGCTCGGCCCGGGCAAACCGTTGCGGCGCATGATCGAAGGGCGCCATCTGCACTCGATGATTTTGTGGGGGCCGCCCGGCACCGGAAAAACGACGCTCGCACGATTGATCGCACAAACCTGCGACGCGGAGTTCATTGCGCTCTCGGCCGTCATGGCTGGAGTCAAGGACATCCGCGCCGCAGCAGAACGCGCGCAGTCGCTGCGTGCACAGACCGGACGGCGGACGGTGTTGTTCTTGGACGAGGTTCATCGCTTCAACAAGGCGCAGCAGGATGCGTTTCTGCCCTGGGTCGAGGACGGCACGCTCGTCTTCATCGGTGCGACGACTGAGAATCCTTCGTTCGAGTTGAACAATGCGTTGTTGTCGCGAGCGCGCGTCTACGTGCTCAAGGCGCTCACGGAAGCGGACCTCAAGCGCGTGATCGAGCGCGCGCTCGAGCACAAAACGACCGAAGGAGTTCGCGTCGATATCGAGCCGGCAGCGCAGGATCTGATCGCGCGTGCGGCGGATGGCGATGCACGTCGTGCTCTGAACATGCTCGAGCTGGCGATCGACCTCGCTGCAGACACAGAGCCGCCGACGATCACGGCGGCGATTGCCGCGGAAGTGGCAACTGGCGGGCTGAGACGCTTCGACAAACAGGGCGAGGCCTTTTACGACCAGATCTCGGCGCTGCACAAGTCCGTGCGCGGCAGCGATCCCGATGCGGCGCTTTATTGGCTGTGCCGCATGCTCGATGGCGGTTGCGACCCGCGCTACATCGCGCGACGAGTCATCCGCATGGCAACGGAGGACATTGGGCTTGCCGATCCGCGCGGACTGACGATGGCGCTCGAGGCGGCTGAAGTCTATGAACGGCTCGGTTCTCCGGAAGGGGAGTTGGCGATTGCACAGGCCGTCGTATTCCTGGCGTGTGCGGCAAAGAGCAACGCCGTGTACGTGGCGTTCGGCGAAGCGATGGAAGACGCGAAAAATCTGGGCTCGCTCGAGGTTCCCCTGCATCTGCGGAACGCGCCGACGCGGCTGATGAAAGAGCTCGGCTACGGCAAAGGATACCGTTACGCGCACGACG
>DATCLP010000637.1:0-6644 GCA_036563855.1 Steroidobacteraceae bacterium
CCCCAGGGCAATCGTTGTCCGGACAGTGGAGCACCGGCGGCAACGGACAAGCGGCGTTGAAGGTGATCGTTCTGTCCTGCGCCTGTGCAAGACTCGCTAGACCCATCAACATGGCGGCTGCAACATAGGCTTGGCCGCGGGTGAATGTCTGTTTCATCTGTATCCCCTCGTCAGTTGAAACGTCGGCAGCCCGTACATTCCATACTCTGCTTTCTTAACTGCCGATCGACAGCCGTGGGAAGTATGAGCCTTGAGCGGTTTTCGCCGCCAGCTAGTTGGGTTTTTCTGCGAGTTTAGAATTGTCGTCGCGGCGGCCGCTGCTGTACTCGATCTACTAAGATGTTTGCGGGCTAACAAATATCTCGGAGCGACGAGCGATGATTCTGACCATGTCAGCACCGGCCCAAGCGGCCGACGACATCCCGATGCGGACGCTCGATCGGCCTGCGCCTCGGATCGAAGTGCGCGACTCGAAGGACGGCGTCGTTTATTTGAGCTGCGCCATTCCATATGAGCCGGGGCTGCCGACGCTCATCGAGTACCTGGAGCGCGCCAAGAACATTCGGCCGAATACGGTCTTCCTGGCGGAGAGGGACGAGCGTCGCGAATGGCGCCGCCTCACCTATGCCGAAGCTTGGCAGAAGACGGCTGCAATCGCGACTTGGCTGATCCGTAACGGGTTCGGCCCGGATCGCCCGGGTGTGATGATTCTCTCCGAGAACAGTATCGAGCACGCGCTGCTCACGTTCGGTGCTCTGCGTGCCGGCGCGCCCGTCATCCCGGTGTCCCCGACGTATTCGCTGAGTAGCGACTTGGGTCGGCTCGGCTATGCGCTCGAGCTCATAGAGCCCGGATTGGTCTATGCGCGCGATGAGGATCGTTTCGCGCGCGCGTTGGGGTTCGCCAGCGCGCCGGGGCGACGCATCGTGACCGGTCGCACGTTTCACGAGTTACTGGGCGACATCGACGAGCAAGCGCTGGCCGCGCGTCGCCAGGAGATCACGAGCGAGACGATTGCGAAGATCCTGCTCACGTCCGGATCGACCGGGCACCCGAAAGGCGTCATCAACACGCATGGCAATCTCGCAGCCGCGGTGCAGATGATCAGGCTCGTGAGCGAACCGTTCCGCGAAGATCTCGTCCACACGATCGTCGATTGGCTTCCCTGGCATCACACGTACGGAGGCAATTCGCAGCTGAACGGCACGTTGGCGCTCGCCGGTTCGCTGTACATCGACGACGGCAGACCGCTGCCTGGTCAATTCCAAGCGACGATCGAGAACCTGCGCGAAATATCCCCCACGGGTTTCGGATGCGTACCGAGCATCTATCCGTTGCTCGCCGAAGCGCTCGAACGCGACGCCGACTTGCGCCACAAGTTCTTCAAGAACCTGCGCTGGCTGTCTTATGGCGGCGCGCTGTTGCCGCAGCCGTTGTGGGAGCGCATGCAAAAGCTCGCGGTCCAGGAACTCGGCGAGCGATTGCCGTTCGGAACCGGCTGGGGAATGACCGAAACATCGGCTACAGGGATCGCCGTGTACTGGAACACCACGCGGACCGGATTGGTGGGGCTTCCTCAGCCTGGCGTCACGTTGAAGCTCGTGCCCATGAACGATCGGTTCGAGCTGCGCATCAAGGGTCCTCAAGTGATGCCGCGTTACTACCGCAACGATGCGCTCAACGCTGAAGCCTTCGATGAAGAAGGCTTCTTCAAGACCGGCGACGCCGTGCGCTGGGTCAATGCGCAGAAGCCGATCGAAGGACTCGAGTATGCCGGCCGTATCGCCGAAGACTTCAAGTTGCTTTCCGGCACGTGGGTGCAAGCGAGCATTCTCCGCCGCGATCTGGTCGCGGCGCTCGCGCCGCTCGTGGCCGACGCGGTGATTTGCGCACCGAACAAACCGTATCTAGGCGCTCTGCTTTGGCTCAACACAGAGGACTCGCAGGCAACGCGCAAGGCATTGGCTCAGAAGGTCGCGGCGTTCAATGCGGCACGACAGGGCAGTGCCAGCACGATCGCTCGAATGCTGATCCTTCGAGAGCCGCCGTCGCCCGAAGCCGGCGAAATCACGGACAAGCGTTCGGTGAATCAACGTCGTGCGCTCGAGCGTCGCGCGGACGATGTGGCGCGGCTTTATGCGGAGCCGGTCGATGACGACGTGATCTTGCCTGACGGGGGCGCTGAGAGGCCCCATCAGAATTGAGAATTCGCTGGGCCCGCTGTTCGCGGGCCTTTGTTTCCGTGCGAACGCACGAGAAGAGCGCGGTTGCGACACTCTCGATTCTCAATTCCCAATTCAATTGAGCTTCGATCTTTGCTCCAGGCGTAGGCAAATCGATCAGCGAAACGAAGGTCACGTACTTCGCGGCGCAAATGGCCGACACTCATCCTCGGAACTCGCCGATCCTGGTCGCGTTTGCCTTGCACAGCGCGCATCTCGCGCGCCGTTTCAGCACGAGGACGCGCACATGACTACGGTGGTGACGGGATTGTTCGATTCGCCGCGGCAAGCGGCGGTCGCGGTGCAGGCGCTCGAGGCGCAGGGCGTTCCAAGCGAAGACATCAGTTTGTTAACAGGCGATCGATACGACCGCGATGCGTTCACCGTCGAGTCGGGTACGAAGGCCGCGGAAGGCTTTGGCCTTGGAGCTGCAGGTGGCGGTGCGCTCGGCGCCTTGGTCGCCGGATTGACTGCAGTCGGTACGATTGCGACGGGCGGTGCGGGCATCCTCGTTGCTGGACCCTTGGCAGCCGCGCTCGCAGGTGCGGGTGCTGGCGCAGCGACCGGCGGGGTCTTAGGCGGACTCATCGGTGCCGCTATGCCCGAGCACGAGATCAAGCACTATGAGGACGCACTCGAGAAAGGTTCGGTGCTGGTCGGCGTGACTTGCGAAGCGGACGAAGAGAAGGAGATCGCCAAGCGAACGCTCAAGGGAATCGGAGCGATGAAGGTGTCGCATGCCTGACGGAGCCGAGCTCCGTCAGAATTGAGATTGATAATCGAGAATCGAGCATTGAGTTGGGCCCGCTGTTCGCGGGCCTACTTGTTTTCTTGCGTCCAGGTGCAAGCAATCGCGCGGAGCGCGCTCTTAATTCGCAATTGTCATTCCCATTCGAAATTGTCATTCCCGATTGCGCGAAAACGCCGTTGCAAGGGGCGCTTTGGGTCGCAGGATCAGCTTCCGTCGGTATCGAATTTCGCTACTTCCGTGGGGTTCGTTGGCGGTCCTTAGTGTGCGCATTACGGTTGCCTCAGTCGGGCGCGCATCGCGCGCTGAACGATGGAGGTTCACATGCGAACGATGTTGTTGGCCGGCGTGCTTGCGCTCGGCACGGCGATGCAGCCGGCGCTCGGGGCCGAATCCAGCGAGTTCCAGATCACGCCTCGAATCGGGCAGGGCGAGTTCAAGATCGATGCATTCGAGAGCGTGGAGGAATTGCACGAGACGGATACCTACGGTCTCGGCATCGGCTTCGGCGTGCTGACGCCGATCGGCGTCGTGTTCGAGGTGGGCGCCGACTCGCAAGGCAATATCGAGATCTTCGATGACGACGAAGAATTCAGCCTGTCGCAGCGGTACGTTGCGGTCGGCTATCAGTTCGAGCTCGGCGATGGTTGGCGGTTCATCCCCAAAGTCGGCCGCGCCCGCTGGAAGCTGCGAAGCGACGCTGGCCTGTTCGACTTCAACGATGACGACGATCGCGAGCTGCGTGGCTACGAGTACACCTATGAAGCAACGATCGGTCGCAAGGTCTCGCGTGCATTGACGCTGGGATTGAACTACAAGCAAGGGGATTACGACTTCGGGCGTGCGCGAGCCGTGTCCTTCATCTTGCAAATCGGTATCTGACGATCGAGCTCCAGTTCGCGCGGCCCGCGAAGCGCGACGCTTCGCGGGCCTGACGAGTTGCCAATCTGCCATCTTGCGGCGACGGTCCCTCCGCTTGCTCTCGATTCGAAATCTTGGCGCCGAAGTCCAGCACGCAATGCGTGATCGAGTCGCTCGAGCAGTGCCGCGTCGCGACTCAAGACGATATCGCCCCCTCCAGAATTGCCTCAGCACGGTGCAGGCGCATGCCGAGTCGCGGGCTTCTGCGCACGAATTTGCGCCATCTCCTGCGCCAAAAGCGGCCTGAGAGAAGGGCGCGAGCCGCTCAGAGCGAGAAAATCGGTGCGTCGACTGTAAAAATCGGTTAAGACCGTGGCATCTTTCGAAAGAGCCGTGGTGTGGTACTGCAGCAAGCAGTGTCGCTTGCGGCGCGATACGCACGCAGGGAACCGAGGATTGGCGGGCTCGTTCGGCCCTAGGTCGTCCGGCCACCCATCCTCGATGGTCGGCAATGTCGCCCATGTGCGTTCATCGCGTTACCATAGGCCGACAAACGAACGTCGCTCGGCAGGGGGATGCTCATGTCGGTCGTGGCGGCGTCATCCTGAATCGGTGTTCGGTCGTGGCCCTGCAGGCCAGGGTTCGCCGAGCTGTGTTCGTCTCGAGTGCGTGTGGCACCGCGATGTCAGTCGGGCATGCGGTGAGATCGATCACAACATCTCGGACATTTTGTGCTTGCGTCGAGTTGGAACGGGAACCCGCCGCCTGCGACGGGGATCGAACTCGATGCCTTTCGTAGTTTTGAGGGGGTCGTTCATGTCGATGTTGAGGAGTGTTCTGGCGGTAGCGCTTATCGGTACTGCTGCAGCCGGTATGTCGATGGGCTTCGTCACTGCCGCCGGCGCAGCCGAGCAGGGCGGCCAGCAGTTCAGCCCGGGCGTAGCTAAAGCGCTCAAAGCCGCTCAAGACGCCACGAAGAAGGGCCAGTGGAATGTGGCTTTGGAGAAGATCAAGGAGGCGCAGGCGCAAAGCGGCAAGACTGCTTACGACGAGTATCAGATCGATAATTTCCTTGCCTACGTACTGTACTCGCAGAAGAAGATCGGCGAGGCGGCGGTCGTGTACGAGCGCATGCTCAATTCGGGCATGATGCCGGCGAACGAAGTCGAGACGCGCACCAAATCGCTGGCGCAGATGTTCTTCACGCTGAAGCAGTACGACAAGGCGATCAAGTACTCCAAGCAGCTATACGACAAGAACCCGAATCAGCAGGACGTCGCGCTCGTTCTGGGTCAGGCGTACTACCTCTCGAACGACTGCAAGAACGCAGTGGCGGTCATGAACGGGCTCGTCACGCGCACCGAGCGCGCCGGTAGGACGCCCGACGAAGACTGGTTGCGCTTGGTCTACGACTGCCAGGGCAAGTTGAACGATAAGGCGGGCGTGATCGAGGCCCTGAAGAAGCTGGTCCGCCATCACAACAAGCCGGATGACTGGAGCAACTTGCTGTCGAACGTGCGCGGCAAGGGTTCGGATCGAGTTGACCTCGGCTATTTCCGTCTGATGCGCGAGGCAGGCGTGCTCAAGCGCGATCGCGACTACTTCGAGTTCGCCCAGCTTGCGATGGATGAGAAGGTCGGCAATGCGCCTGCCGAGGCCGTGCAGATCATTCAGGAAGGTATCGACAAGGGCATTCTCAAGAGCGACGACAAGGCTCAGCAGGGTCGCTATGACCGCCTGTTCCAGGCGGCGAAGCAGCGCGCGCAAGCGATGCAGCAGCAGCTCCCGCAGCTCGCGAAGCAGACCGAAGCGGCTGAAAACGGACAGGCCGATGTGGCGCTCGGACAGGCTTATCTCGGCGCGGGCAATTACGACGCGGCGATCCAGGCACTCCAGCGCGGCATCAAGCGCGGCGGCGTCACGGACGTCGACGAGGCGCAGATCGATCTGGGGTACGCGTACCTCAAGAAGGGGCAGAAGGACCAGGCTCGTCAGGCCTTCCGCGCCGTGAGCAAGGATTCCGAGTGGGCCACGCTGGCAGAGCTCTGGGCGCTGCGCGTTTGAGCCTCTCGCTTTCTCCCCAGATCTAATTACTCAGCGCTGCAGCGATCCGATTTCCGGGTTGCTGCAGCGCGCCATCCTGTCCCGAATTCAGATGGCGTTGCGGCCGTTCAGGCGTGGGAAACCGGCCGATACGATCTCATTTTTGATGGACTGCCGGATGCCCATCATGGACGGCTATGAGGCGACAGCATCATTCGTGCAAACGCAGCGACAGGCTAGAACGCGTCTCAAAACGTAATGAGCGACCGTCGCCTGCCGCGGCGTTTCCTGCGGGCGCGCAGTAGTTTTGAGATAGGTTCTAGAACCAGTTGTAGTTGAAGCTGATGCTGATGCGCTCGGCATCGACCGGATTCGGCGGCACTTCGTGACGCAACCAACTTTCGAATAAGACGACGTTACCGGTCTGTGCCGGAACGACGAACCAAGGCCTGTGCTCGAGCCTCGCGTCCGGGCGTTTCGGCGGTGCGGCCATGAACTTGTCGAGCCGCGGGTCTTCGAACTTCAATCCCGAGCTCAACTTCGGCGTCTGGACGTAGTATGTGCCGCTGATCGTCGAGAGCGGATGCAGGTGCAGGCTGTGCACCACCTGCCGCGGCATGATGTTCACCCAGCAATCCGTCATCGCAAGCTCCCGTCCCTCCATGTCCAGTTCGAGCGCGCGAACGTACTTGCGTACATGGGCATCGATCTTTTTCTGCAACTGGGCGAATGTCGGCGAAAGCTCATGCATGCGATGCACGGAGCCGTAC
>DATCLP010000638.1:0-10364 GCA_036563855.1 Steroidobacteraceae bacterium
GCTCGGGACGTGGGGCGTGGGGCTTGGGGCTTGGGCAAGAGGTGCATCGCACGGTTCAAACAGCTCATCCCAGCGCGCAACGCTCGGTTGAACTTTGCATGAACGCATGCTGGTTACGTTGCTTGCTGCGGTTTCCGGCCCCACGCCCCGAGCCACAAGCCCCATGCCCTCACTCCTCATCTGGCTGATCGACGTACTTCAACCCTTTCTCCGCGAGCCGCTCGCGCATCTTGTAAATGTCGAGGCCGAGCTCGCCTGCTTTCAGGCGTTCGCGGGTCTTCGCTTCTTTCTCTTCACGTGCAGCCGAAGCCTTGAGGACGGTTTCGGCTTGCTTGCGCGGGACGACACAGACGCCGTCATCGTCCGCGACGATCAAATCGCCAGGATGAATCAGCGCGCCTGCGCATACGACCGGCACGTTTACGCTGCCGAGCGTTTCCTTCACCGTGCCCTGCGCCGAGACGCACTTCGACCAAACGGGGAAACCCATTTGCGTGAGGTCGCGGACGTCGCGCACGCCGGCATCGATGACCAGGCCGCGTACGCCGCGCGCCACGAGCGAACACGCCAGCAGCTCCCCGAAGTAGCCGGCATCGGAATACGACGTCGGCGCGACGACCAGAACGTCGCCTTCGCGGCATTGCTCGACGGCGACGTGGATCATCCAGTTGTCGCAAGGCGGCAAGCTCACCGTGACTGCCGTGCCCACGATGTGCGCGCCGGGATAAATCGGACGCATGTACGGCGCCAGCAATCCCGTGCGGCCTTGCGCTTCGTGCACGGTGGCGACGCCGAATTTCTGGAAGGCATCGACGATGTTCTTGTCGACGCGGCGGATGTTTTGGACGACGAGGGACATGGTGGAGGCTACAGGTGGCTACAGGCGACAGGCAAGGGCTACGGCTAGAGACCCGAGACCGCGTATGAATTGTCATCGCAAGGATGTCCGCAGCGCCAATTGAAAAAGGATTCAGGGTATAAGAAATTGCTAATTCGTCATCAAACCGAGGCGGTCAGTGGAAGCCAATCTCCGTCATCTTCGCGTGGCGCGCGAAGTCGCGCGGCTCGGTTCGATCAGTGCTGCAGCGCGTACCGTGGCCCTGTCGCAGCCCGCAATCACGCAGGCCATTGCGGCGCTCGAGCGGCTCTACGGAGTGTCGCTATTCGATCGGACTAATGCCGGCGTCAGCCCGACCGAGGCGGGGGGACTGCTGGCCGAGCGCGTCGAAAGGGCGTTTGCCCATCTTCGAGATGCGATCGTCGAGCTTGCGCGCGGCAGTTCGAAAGAGATTTCGGCACAAAGGCGTGCCGAACGGGCGATGACAACGGCGCAGCTCAATGCGCTCATCGCGGTCGTCGAGCAGGGCAGTTTCAGTCAAGCTGCGCGCGCTTTGGGCATCGCGCAGCCCACTGTGCATCGAGCTGCACGAGAGCTAGAAGCATTGCTCGGCCTGCCGCTCTTCGAACGCACGAGCTTCGGCGTACGGCCTACGCGCGAGGCGCTCCGGCTCGCACGCGGCGCGAAGCTCGCATTTACGGAGCTTGCTCAAGCGCGCGCAGAACTGAGCGCACTGAGCGGCGGCGAAACGGGACGCACCGTGATCGGAGCGATGCCGCTTGCCCGCAGTTTCTTGCTGCCTCGGGCGCTGATCGACTTTTCGAACGTTCACCCGCGTCATAGCGTCGTCATTCTCGAAGGCGCCTACGACAGCTTGTTGGCAGATCTGCGCCGCGGCTCGGCGGATTTCCTCATCGGTGCGGCCCGAGAAAGGCTGGCGTACAAGGATGTCGTACAAGAGCATCTTTTCGACGACGAGCTTGCGATCATCATGCGCGCAGGCCACCCGCTCGCGCAGCAGAAACGCGCGAGCCTGCGCACGCTGGCGAAGTACCCGTGGATCGCTCCGCGCCGCGAATCGCCGCTGCACGAGCACTTCGATGCGCTGTTCGAAGCCGCCGGCATTCCGCCGCCACCCTCGACGATCGAATGCAACTCGCTCGTCGCAGCCAGGTCGCTCCTCATCGAAAGCGACCGTCTGATGCTGCTCTCGGTCCACCAGATTCACTACGACTTGCAAGCCGGACTGCTCGCCGCATTACCCCACCCAATGGGCCGCGTCACCCGCTCGATCGTCTTGACGACGCGGGCGGGGTGGAAACCGACGAAGGCGCAGCAGCAGCTGCTAGCGATTCTGCGCACACGCGCAGAATCAATTGAGAATTGAGAATGGAGAATCGAGAATTAAAGGCAGACGAAACTTGATGACGTCGTGCGGCAAGCAGCATCCCTCTCGTCAAGTGAAATGCGTAGCTGCACGCGCAAAGCGCTCTTTAATTCTCCATTCTCAATTCAGCGGTATCCCTTCGCCTGCAGCATGAATAAATGTGCATAGTGTCCGCCGAGCTTCATGAGCTCGTCGTGCGAGCCGAGCTCGATGATGCGGCCGTTTTGTAGGACGGCGATTTGATCGGCCATGCGGACGGTCGAGAAGCGGTGCGAGATCAGGATGGCGATGCGGCCTTTGGTGAGCGTGCGGAAGTGTTCGAAGATTTGCGCTTCCGCTGCGGCGTCCATCGCGGCGGTCGGCTCGTCGAGGACGAGGATATCGGCACGCGAGCGCATGAAGGCGCGCGAGAGCGCGATCTTTTGCCACTGTCCGCCCGAAAGCTCGCGTCCCTCGTTGAACCACTTGCCGAGCGGCGTGCGATAGCCGAAGGGTAATTCTTCGATGATCGGCGCTGCCATGCCTTTCTCGCTCGCTTCACGCCACCGCGCCTCATCCTCGAAATACTTCACGTCGCCGGCGCCGATGTTCTCGCCGACCATGAGCTGATAGCGGGTGAAATCCTGGAAGATCACGCCGATGCGATCGCGCAGCGCATTCTCGTCCCAGTCGCGCAAGTCTTGCCCGTCGAGCAGGATGCGCCCCGAAGTCGGTTGATAGAGCCGCGTGAGCAGCTTGATGAGCGTCGTCTTGCCCGAGCCGTTTTCGCCGACGAGCGCGAGCGACTCGCCGGGACGGATGTGCAAATTCACGTCTTCGAGCGTCGGCCGCTCTGCATCCGGATAAGTGAACGACACGTGCTCGAACCGAATACCGTCGTTCGGCTGCGGACCGCGCACCACCGTGCCGTCGTTCGGCGCAACGGGCGTTTCGAGATAGTCGTACAGCGTCGACAAATACAAGTTGTCCTCGTACATGCCGCCGATCGCCGAGAGAATCGACGAGACGGCAGCTTGTCCCTGTCGGAACAACATCAGGTACATCGTCATCTGGCCGATCGTGATGCGCGTGGCGATCGCCGACAGCGCAATCCAGGCATAAGCGCCGTACAGGGTTGCGGTCGCGACGAGCCCGAGCAGAAATCCCCAGGTATCGCGCCGAATCGTGAGATCGCGGTCTTCCTTGTAGAGCTTGCGGAAGATGTCCCGGTAGCGCTCGAGGAACAGCGGTCCGAGCCCGAAGAGCTTGACTTCCTTTGCATGGTCTTCGCGCGCGAGCACCGTTTCTAGGTAAAGCTGCATGCGCGTTTCCGGCGAGCGCCAGAGGAACAGGCGAAACTTGTCGCCTGAGAACTTCGCTTCGGCGAGAAAGGCCGGCAGCCCCGCCACGATCAGTAGCACAACGGCCCACGGCGAGAATTGAATGAGCAGCGCGCCGTAACTCACGAGCGAAACGGCGTTCTGGGCGAGACCGAACGTGCGCATGACGAGCGACAAGGGTCGGCTCGATGCTTCCCGGCGCGCGCGCGTCAGCTTGTCGTAAAACTCCGAATTCTCGAAGTGCGTGAGGTCGAGCGTCAGCGCCTTCTCCAAGATCATCACGTTCACGCGCTGACCGAGCTGCGCGCGCAACAGTGACTGACACAACGAGATGCCGCGTTGCGCGCCGGCCTGTCCGGCAACGAGCAATCCTTCGATCACGACGAGCAGCAACGCATGCGAGGTCGCCGAGTCGCGCGCCGTGGCAGGCGAATTGATCGCAGCCACGACCGCATCGACGATCAGCGCACCGACATAGGCGATCGCTGCCGGGAATGCGCCCGCGAGCAGCGTGAGCGCACCGAATGCGAAGCTCAGCGGTCGGCTCGTCGTCCACACCAGCTCGATGGCGCGGCGACTGTAGGCGAAAACCCCCGCGAATCCTCGTGCGAGGTCGGGGTTCGACACCACGGCTTGGCGCTTACGCGGATTCAAGGCGACGCGAGATTGCGACGAGAGTCATTGATCGAGAGAATAGCAGCAGCGGGCTTGAGTGCCCCAAACGCGAGCTCACGTCGACTGAGCTGCGGCAGTGGCTCTTTGACGGGAGAACCGCGATGGCGAACGATCCTGAAGATCCGAAGCGCGATCCCTCCAAAGATTCTGCGGACACCGCGCGTCCGCCCGAGGAGCGCAAACGAACCGGTCGCGTGACGTTCGATTCGCGCGGCAACTCCATCTGGGAATGGCAGCTCGAGACCGGTGTCTATACGCGCGATGTCAGCACGCAGAAGCTGAAGAAGCTCGATCTCGGCGACCTGTCGATTGCCGAGACCGCCATTCAACCGAGTCCGCTTGCCGGCAAGATCCCTGGCGGGCGGACGTCTCCCGAAGGTGGCTTCAATCCTTACGATAAGGGTTCGCCGTCAGGCGGCTTCAATCCATACGACAATGCGCGCGCGACTGGCAAGCGATTGAAGGACGAAGCGGCGCCTCAACGAGCGCGCACGCCGGCAGACCTACGCAAGCTCGACGAGTGGATCAAGCTCAAGAAGAAGCTGGAAGCTCAGAAGAAGGGCGAGGACGACAAGTAGCGCGGAGCGTCCAACTGCCGTCTGTGGCTATTGCGCGCCGACGGACGTCAAGTCCGCCGGCACGCAAGCATCCTCAAAACGAATACCGCAACGTGATTCCGTACGTCCTCGGATCGCCGAGCTGAGCGCCGTAGTGCCCTGCACCTTGACCGGCAGGCGCGGCTTGCAGCAGCTCGAAGTAGTCCTTGTCGAACGCGTTGCGCACCCAAAGGTACGTCGTCCAGCCGGTGTCCGAACGGAAGCCGAGACGCGCGTTCACGAGCGCATAGCCGTCGATGTTGAGATACTGGGAAGGCGTGGCGCTCGACGAGAAATCGTCGCGATAGAACACGTCGAAGGCCGTAAAGAACTCGCCGTCGTTGCCGAGGAAGCGCGCCGGGCGGTCGTACTCGGCGCCCACCGAACCCGACCACTTCGAGATGCCCGGAAGCCGGCCGCCGGTCGCATCGACGGAATTGAAGGGTGCACCTGTCAGCTCGAGCGGGAGCGGAGCGTTGGGGAACGAGGTGTATTCGCCGTCGGTATAGGCCACCGACGCGTACAGCGAGATCAAGTCTCCGAGATAGGAACCGTCGAGCTCGACGCCGCGCACGCGAACTTCCTCGGCGCTCGCAATGACCGGACGCGGATTGCCTGGGATGAGCACCTGCGTCTGGAAGTCCTTCGTGACCGTGTTGAACACCGCCACGTTCGCCGTCGTGCGCGCCGTCGGATTGCTCTTCAAGCCGATCTCGAAGTGACGCACATCTTCCGGCGGAATTTGAATGGCCGGCCCGCCGCCCAGGTTGATGCCGATCGACTTGAACGCCGTCGCGAACGTCGCGTAATAGTTGAGCTGAGCGTTCTGCCTGAAGGACAGCGTGAGTTGACCTGAGACGTTCGTGTCCGTGTCGCGACGAACCGCTGTCGAGGCGCTATACGCGGGCGCCGGCGGCGTCGGCGAACCTGGCGGCAATTCGGGCACATTGAGGACACGTTGCTCGAAGTCCGCTTCCTTCTTGTCATAGTTGAGGCGCAGGCCGGGCAGCAGGTGCAGGCGATCGGTGATGGCCCAGTCGAGTTGTGCGAAGATCGCTGCGCTCACGGTGTCGAGCTGCGAGGTGATCTCGCTTCGCTGGCCGGCAAAGTAGTTGTCGACGACCGATCCGCCCGGTCCCCACAGCGACGCATCTGGCGTGCCGTTCGGTCCGCCCGACGGATTCCAGATGAAGCGGAAGTAGTCTTCGCCCACCTCTTCGCTGTGGACGGGATCGGTCTTGAGCCTCTGCTTGAACGCATACACGCCGAACACGCCACTGATCTTCGGCGTCAAATCGCCGGCCCAGCGGATTTCCTGCGTCCATTGGTCGTGAACGGAGGGCGCTTGCGAAAGCGTTCCCACGCGGAGCGCAAGGTAGTCGCGATCGTTCGACGGATCCCAGATCCAGTGACGCCAAGCCGTCGTCGAAGTCAGCGTGCCGCCCCATAGCGCGGTATCGATGTTGAGCGAGGCGCCGTAGAGCGTATTACCGGAGCGCCACGGCGTGCCGGTATCGATCACGCGATCGAACGGACGGACCGTACGGGTTACAGGGTCGGCATTCGGCGGTACGTAATTGAGATCCTCGATGATCTGCCAGAACTGCCGTTCCGGCACTCGCTGCGTAGGCACGACGCCGGCGAGCACTTGCGCATAACCTTCGGGCCGCTGACGCGTGTAATCGAACGCAAGCAGGATGTCTGTGCTCTCGCTCGGCGTGTACAGCAGCTGGCCGCGCAAGCCGAGGTTGTTCAAGTCGTTCACGTACTTTTGCGTGTTCACGTTGTAGATCGTGCCGTCGCGCTGAGTGCCGGCGAACGACAGACGGCCGGCCAGCTTCTCGCTGATCGGTCCGGTGAGCGAAACCTTGGCTTGCGTGTAGTTGTAATTGCCGTAGCTCAGCTCCGCATCGTAGCCCGTTTCGAAGCGCGGCTTGCGCGTCGTTACGAGAATCGCGCCTGCCGTCGTGTTCTTGCCGAACAGCGTGCCTTGCGGACCGCGCAGCACCTCGACGCGCTCGATGTCGATGAAATCCATCGTGGTCGATGCAGGACGCGCGTACAGCACGCCGTCCACATAGAAACCGACTCCCGGCTCGATGCCGTCGTTCGTCAGGCCGAACGGCTGGCCGAGCCCGCGGATGTTCACGAACGTGTTGCGCGGGTTGCTCGAATAGAATTGAACCGTCGGCACGATGTTCTGCAGGCGGCTGACGTTGAACGCGCCGGCATCACTGAGCAATTCGCCGTCGATCACTGAGATCGCGATGGGCACATCCTGCGCAGCCTCTTCGCGACGGCGTGCGGCGCTGACCACCACCTCGCCCAACACCTGCGAGCGAGCTGTCTGATCGCTTGCATTTTCTGCCTCCGCGGGTGCCTGGGCGAAGGCGGGCAGGGACAGCGCGAAGGCTGCTGCGCCCAGAACCGCTTTGATATGTGACGAAACGAGACTCCTCATGGGGGTACGTGCTCCCTAGCGTCGACTGTCTGGCCTGGGTTTGTTGTTCGATGCCTGCGGGCCGAGGAACGCAGATCATTCGTTGGCGGGACATGCTAGGCAGCGCCGGTTATGGGGTCAGTCGAGCACCGGTGACAAAGCGGTCTAAGCGCCGTTATTTCGATGCAATCTCGTTATTCCGATATGAAGAAGCGGTCAATCCGGCTCGAAGTCGGCACATCTCCGCCATGGAGTCGGCTTCCCTTGACTCGCCCTTCATTCGCCGTCGATACTCCCGTCCCATGAATACGGTCTCGGTTTCGCTTCATCGCTGGTGGTGGCGCCTCTCATAAAGGAGAGGGCCTGGACCGCTGCTGGGCGCTAAAAGACCGCAACCGAAGAATCCAGAGAACCCATCTCCGTGCACAGGTCCGGGGATGGGTTTTTTTTTATGCCGTAAACAAAACAGATGAAGCCACCGTTCGATATCGCCGCCGATCTCGACACACCCGTGTCGGCGTACATGAAATTGAAGCCGTTTCGCCCGCGGTTCTTGTTGGAGAGCGTCGAGGGCGGGGAGCGGCTGGCGCGCTATTCGTTCATCGGTTTCGGCGATTGTCTCGAGCTGCGGCTCGACGAGCAGGGCCTGACGGTCGGCGGACAGACGAGACCAGCACCAGCTTCGCAACGCGAGCTGCTCGATGCATTTCGGGCAGCGCTCGCAAGAGCGCCGCAACCGCAGCCGCATATTCCTGGCGTCCCATTGATCGGCGGCTTGGTGGGCGCCGCGGGCTACGATTTGGTGCGACGCTTCGAGCGTTTGCCGGCACGGGCACGCGTCGTCGATGCCACGCCCGAGGCTCACTATGTAGCTCCACGCTCGTTGCTCGTGTTCGACCATCTTACGCGCGGCGTGGCGTTGCTCCACGACGGTTCCGAAGCCGAGCGCGCATCCTTGCGCAAGGAAGTGATCGGCGCATTGCGCGGCGGCATCCCGTCGAACGGTAAACGCATTCGCTATTCGCCGGCGGTCGGAAGTCTCAGCGAAGCCGAGTTTCTCCACGGCGTCCAACGGACGAAGGAGTACATCGCCGCAGGCGACGTGTATCAGCTCGTGCTTTCCGTGCGTTTCGCGGGCGAGTGCGAGATCGATCCTTTCGAAGCCTATCGCGCCTTGCGTCTGCTCAATCCGTCGCCGTACATGTATTACTGCGAGCTCGGCGAGAACACGATCGTCGGTTCCTCTCCGGAGGCGCTCGTGAAGCTGTCGAACGGTCATGCACAGACTCGGCCGATTGCCGGCACGCGTCCGCGCGGACGCGATCCCGAGCACGATGCGCAACTTGAGCAGGAGTTGCTCGCCGATCCGAAAGAGAACGCCGAGCACGTCATGCTCGTGGACCTTGCGCGCAACGACCTCGGCCGCGTTGCAAAGGCGGGTACCGTTCACGTGCAGCCTTGCCGGAAGATCGAGCGCTACAGCCATGTCATGCACATCGTGAGTGGCGTGCACGGTCAGATGGCGCCCGGCCGCGATGCATTCGATTTGTTTGCCGCGGCGTTTCCGGCCGGAACGTTGGTCGGCGCACCGAAAGTGCGCGCGATGGAGATCATCGACGAGCTCGAGCCGGTGCGGCGCGGCTTCTACGGCGGCACCGTAGGCTATTTCGGCCACGGCGGCGACATGGATCAGGCGATCACGATTCGCACGATCGTGTTCCGCGGCGACACATACAGTTATCAGGCTGGCGCGGGCATCGTCGCCGACAGCGTGCCGGCCATGGAATATCAAGAAGTGCTGGCCAAGAGCGCGATCGTTCGCAACGCGCTCGCACTCGCGCAGGAGGGCCTATGAGCGCCCCGCGTTTGCTGCTGATCGATAACTACGATTCGTTCACTTACAACCTCGTGCAGGCGTTCATGGTGCTCGGCGCGGAAGTGCTCGTGCATCGCAACGATCAGATCACGGTCGACGAGGCGCGCGCGCTCGAACCGACGCACTTGTGCATCTCGCCGGGGCCGGGGACGCCGTACGATGCGGGCGTGTCGATGAAGATGATCGAAGCCTTCGCAGGCCGCATCCCTATTCTCGGCGTGTGCCTCGGTCATCAATCCATCGTCGAAGTGTTCGGCGGCAAAGTGGGACGTGCACAAAGGCTGATGCATGGAAAGACTTCGCTCGTCGAGCACGACGGGCGCTCGATTCTCGAAGACATGCCGCAGCCGTTCTTGGCCGGCCGCTACCACTCGCTGATTGCGATGCCCGAGAGCCTGCCGAGCGAGCTCGAAGTTTCCGCACGCACGCAAGAAGGCGAGATCATGGGCGTGCGCCACCGCACGCTTGCAGTCGAAGGCGTGCAGTTCCATCCCGAGAGCGTATTGACGCCCGAGGGTCCGATTCTGATGGGGAATTTCCTGAAACAAACGAGCGCTGGACGAGGGGAGCCGGCATGATCACCTTGCGTGAAGCCTTGGAGCGTTTGCTCGAACGCGAGCACTTGAGCGAAGCGGAAGCGGCCGCGACGCTGCGCGCTTTGACGGATGAAGCGACCGCGCCGGCCATGGCGGGCGCAGTGCTAGCTGCGTTGCGTGCGAAGGGCGTCGTCGCCTCCGAGCTGCGCGGCTTTGCGAAATCGATGCGCGAGCTTGCGCGTCGGCCGCAGTTGCCGCCCGGTACCCCGCTCATCGACATGGTCGGCACCGGCGGCGACGGATCGGGCAGTTTCAATCTATCGACGGCCGCGGCATTGCTCGTCGCAGCGATGGGGATACGCGTAGCGAAACACGGCTCGACTGCGGTTTCGAGCCGCAGCGGCAGTGCCGACGTGATTCGTGCGCTCGGTCTGCCGTTGCCGCTCGATGAGGTGGAGTCCGGCAAGTGTCTCGAGGCGACGGGCTTTACGTTTTTCTTCGCGCCTCACTATCACCCTGCGATGAAGGCGATCATGCCGGTGCGGCAAGCGCTCGGCGTGCGCACGGTGTTCAACATTCTCGGACCGCTGTTGAATCCCGCCGAGCCTCCGTATCACCTGATCGGCGCGTACCGGCTCGATGTCGCGGAACTGATGGCCGAAGCGCTCTCGGGTATGGCGATCGAGCGCGCCTATGT
>DATCLP010000639.1:0-12112 GCA_036563855.1 Steroidobacteraceae bacterium
ACATCCTTCCGGGCGGCCAGAAACTCCGCGATGCGCTGCGCGTTCGCGCACTGGCGCTCGTAGCGCAATACATAGGTCTTCAAGCCGCGCTGAATCAAGAAGGCCGCGTGCGGATCGAGCGTCGCGCCGGTCACGATGAAATCGGGCCGCATCGCATCGATGAGTTGTTTGCTCGCGATCACGGCACCGCCCATGACGTCGCCGTGTCCGGACGCGTACTTCGTCAGGCTATGTACGAAGATGTCGATGTCGAACTGTCCATGGTTGTGGAAGCCCGCGAACGTGTTGTCGAGAACCGTGAGCGCACCGTGCTCACGTGCGGCCGACGTGATGCGCTCGATATCGGCAATCTTCAACATCGGATTCGAAGGCGTTTCGAACACGACGAGCCGCGTCGGCGTTGCGGCGAGTGTGCGCTCGATGCCTTCGGTGTCCTCGATCGAGAGCATCGTGTGCCGAACGCCGTAACGCCCAAGGAGCCGCCGGACGGTGTAACGCGTCGGCTGATACATCTCCGCAAAACAAATGATGTGGTCGCCCTGCTTGCACAACGCCAGCAGCGGCAGCAGGACGGCTGACACGCCGGACGCCGTGACTAGGCACGCTTCGCGTTGCTGTAATTCCGCCAGCGTCAGCTCGAGTTGGCGAAGGGTCGGGTTTTCGACGCGCGAATAGACGAAGCCCTCGCGTTCCTTTCGGCTGTGCCGCTGAGACTCTTCGACGTCGTCGAACGTGAACTTGACCGACTGATAAATCGGCGCGACGAGCGGACGGTTGTCCTCCGGCACTTTGACCGACGGCGGATGATTCACTCGGGTGGAACGTTTCATGGTGTCTCGTCATAATGCCGGCGGACCGCAAGCATTCGCCGCAAGGCACCGCGACGTCAAGCTGGCGGTCGCTGCCGATTACAGTTTCCGTAAGCGCTCGGCAGCCTGCTCTAGCGTCGCATCGTTCTTGGCAAAACAGAATCTGACGACCGACAACGGCGGCGGTTCGGCATAGAACACCGATACCGGAATGGCAGCGACGCCGAACTCCCGCGCAAGCCTCTTGGCGAACTCGACGTCGGGTTCCGATGAGATCGCGCTGTAATCGACCAGCTGGAAATACGTCCCTTGCGACGGCGTCCAGGTAAAGCGCGAGCCGCGCAGCGCATCGAGGAACAGATCCCGCTTGCGCTGATAGAAGGCGCTCAAGCTCGCGCTGTGTTCGGGCACCTCTCGAAGAAAATCGGCGATCGCATGCTGCAGCGGCGCAGCGATACTGAACGTATTGAACTGATGCACGCGCCGAATCTCGCGCGTGATCTCCGCGGGCGCCACGGCGTAACCGACTCGCCAGCCGGTCGCATGCATCGTCTTGCCGAACGAGAACACGGCAATGCCGCGCTCGAACAGTCGCGCGTCGCGCAAGATGCTGGCGTGCTCGGCGCCGTCGAACACCATGTGTTCGTAGACTTCATCGGCGAGCACGAAGGCATTCGTTCGCTCGAGGACATCGGCAAGCTGTTCGAGCTCCGAAACCTCGATGATGGAGCCGGTCGGGTTGTGCGGCGTATTGATCACGATCATACGCAGCCGCGGCGTAACGGCGGCGCGCACTTCCGCCCAGTCGACCTTGAATGCGGGCGGCCGCATCGGCACATGAATCGGCCGACCGCCCGCGAGCACGACGGCCGGCGCGTAAGAATCGTAAGAAGGATCCAGCAGGATGACGTCATCGCCCGGATGCACGAGCGCTGCGATCGTCGAGAAAAGCGCTTCCGTCGCCCCCAGCGTAATCGTCACTTCTGTTTCTGGATCGACCGTGCGGCCGTAGCTACGGTGCAGCTTCTCCGCAATTGCTTGGCGCAACTCGCCTACGCCCGCCATGTGCGCGTATTGATTGTGTCCGACGCGGATGTGCTCCTCGACGAGCTGCTTCAACCGCTCGGGCGGATCGTAATCGGGAAACCCTTGCGCCAGATTGATCGCGCCGACCTCCTGCGCAAGGCTCGACATGACCGTGAAGATGGTCGTGCCGACGTTGGGAAGTTTGGAAGTGAGCTCGATCACCCTCTCGGTGCGGCAGCCGCCGCCTCCGCAAGTCGCATATCCAATTGACGTCTGCGCTCCTGGCGCGCCATGAGAATGCCGGCCACGATGACGAACACCGTGACGATTCCGACCATGATCGTCGCGAGCGCATTGATCTGCGGCGTAATGCCCCGCCGTACGGTCGAGAAGATCATCATCGGCAGCGTATTCGTGGACGGCCCTGCGGTAAAGCTCGCAATCACGAGATCATCGAGCGACAACGTAAAGGCGAGGAGCCAGCCCGAAATCATCGCCGGCGCAATGATCGGCAGCGTGATCTTCATGAACACGGCCACGGGCCGCGCCCCGAGATCCATTGCCGCCTCTTCGATCGATTCGTCCATGGAAGCCAACCGCGACCTCACGACGACCGTGACGTAGGACAGCGTCAGCGTGATGTGCGCGATCGTGATCGTGCTGAACCCGCGCGTGTCGGGCACGAACGGGAGCGGCGCAAGCGCAACAAACAACAGCAGCAGCGACAAACCCGTGATCACTTCCGGCATGACGAGCGGCGCGGTAACCATGCCCGCGAACATCGTGCGTGTGCGGAATTGCTTGAACCGCGCGAGCACGAAACCGGCCAACGTTCCAATGACGACCGCGCCCGTTGCGGTGACGGCTGCGATCCGAAAGCTCAGCCAAGCCGACTCCAGAAGCTGCCTGTTTCGAAACAGTTCGCCGTACCACTTGACGGAGAATCCGCCCCAAACCGTGACCAGTCGCGACTCGTTGAACGAGTAGACGATCATCGAAAGGATGGGGATGTACAGGAACGCAAAGCCCAGCACGAGCGCCGTCAGCAGAAAGAACGAACGATTTCTCATCGTCGCTCCTCCGCCTCGGTCTCTTTCATCTGGTAGCGCTGGAAGATCATGATCGGAATGACCAGCACGATCAGGAGCACCACGGCCACTGCGCTCGCAACCGGCCAATTGCGGTTCAGGAAGAATTCATCCCACAGCACGCGGCCGATCATCAAAGAATCCGTGCCGCCGAGCAGCCGTGGAATCACGAACTCGCCCACGGCCGGAATGAACACGAGCATCGATCCGGCGATCACGCCCGGCATCGACAGCGGCAGCGTGATACTGAGAAATGCCTTGAACGGCTTGCACCCCAGGTCCACAGCCGCCTCCAGCAACGTCAAATCGTGCTTCTCGAGGTTCGAGTACAGCGGCAGGATCATGAACGGTAGGTACGAATAGACGATGCCGATGTACATCGCGAAATCCGTGTTCAGCATCGCGAGCGGCTCCGATATCAACCCGAGCGCCATCAAGAGCTGGTTGATCGGACCGTTGTTGCCGAGCAACCCCATCCATGCGTACACGCGCAGAAGGAACGACGTCCAGAACGGCAGAATGACGAGCAGCAGCAGCACGTTGCGCCAGCGCGGGTCCGTGCGTGCGATGGCGTAAGCCATCGGATAGCCGATCAACAGACAGAAGATCGTCGAGATCGCAGCGACCTTGAGCGAGCTCAAGAACGCCTTCACGTACAACGCATCGCGAATCAGGTACAGGTAGTTCGCCAAGTTCACACGGATGTGCAGTTGCGCGTCGGCCCATTCGAACAGCGGTCCATACGGCGGCGTCCCGAGCCAGCGCGTCTCCGCGAAGCTGATCTTCAAGACGATGACGAAGGGAATCAGAAAGAAGAGCAGGAGCCACAGCCATGGCACGGCAATGACCAACCTGCGGCCATGCAGCCCGACGCGACGCATCGCGCCCGCTGACCAGCGATAGGGCGCCGAATCCAACACGGTGGACCAAAGTTGATCCATCCAGAGAACCAGCCGTTCTCCGAGCGATACGTAACCGGGATTCGTAGGCGCCATGTCTACTCGGTGACGACGACGTTCGCCGTGTGGTGCCAGTGGACCCACACGCGCTCGTCCCAAGTGAATTGATCCTCGGCGTGCCGATAAATGTTCGGCTGCGTCACGCGCACGATCTTTCCGGAATCGAGCTGCACGAGATAAATCGACAAGTCGCCCATGTAAGCGATCTCTTTGATGATGCCCGTCGCGCGATTGTTCTTGTCCTCGGGTTCGGTGCGGCTCAGCACCATTTTCTCCGGACGCACGGCCGTCCAGACGATCGCCTCGGGCGCCGTGCTCACGCCGTGACCGACATAGATGTTGCCGCCGAGCTCGCGGCTCTCGATGAGCACGTGATCGGGTTCGTCTTCGAGGATGACGCCCTCGAACATGTTCACGTTGCCGATGAACTCGGCGACGAAACGCGTGTTCGGGAACTCGTAGATATCGTGGGGCGTCCCGACCTGCACGATGCGACCTTGATTCATGACGCCGATGCGCGAAGCGAGCGTCATCGCCTCCTCCTGATCGTGCGTCACGACGATGAACGTCACGCCGAGGCGCTCCTGAATGTTCACCAGCTCGAACTGCGTGTGCTCGCGCAGCTTCTTGTCGAGCGCAGCAAGCGGCTCATCGAGCAGCAAGAGCTTCGGACGCTTCACCAATGCGCGGGCGAGCGCAACGCGCTGACGCTGACCGCCCGAGAGCTGATGGGGTTTACGCTTCGCGAACTGCTCGAGCTTGACGATCGAGAGCATCTCCGCGACGCGGGACGCGATTTCCGCCTTCGGCAAGCCTTCTTGTTTCAGGCCGAAAGCCACGTTCTGTTCCACGGTCATGTGCGGGAACAGCGCGTACGACTGGAACATCATGTTTACCGGGCGGTCGTACGGCGGCACATCGGACATGTCCACGCCGTCGATGAAGATCTTGCCGGTGGTGGGGCGCTCGAATCCGGCGAGCATGCGCAGCAACGTCGTCTTGCCGCAACCCGAGCCGCCGAGCAAACAGAAAATCTCGCCGCGGTAAATGTTCAGAGTAACGTCGGCGACCGCGACGAAGTCGCCGAACTTCTTGGAGATACCTTCGATACGGATGTAAGGCGCCGCGTCGGGATCGAGCCACGGCGCCTTACGCTCCTCCATGGGCGAGGCCATGTCGGGTCGGCTACTGACCTGTCATGAAGCGCGTCCACAGACGCGTCATGACGCGAGTGGTCTCCTCCGAATCCGTGAGATCGGGCGCCAGCTTGGCACGCACTTCAGGCGGCGGATACACGCCCGGGTCGTTCCTCACTTCCTCGTCGACCAGCTCCGTCGCTTTCGCGTTGCCGTTCGCGTAGTTCGTGTAGTTGCTGACGGCCGCAATCACTTCGGGTCGCAACATGTAATTGATGAAGATGTGCGCATTGTTCGGATGCGGCGCATCTTTCGGGATCAGGTAGCTGTCGAACCAGATGATCGAGCCCTCTTTCGGGATGACGTACTGGATCTCCTGGCCGGTGTCGTTCTCCTCGGCCCGGTCGCGCGCCTGAAGAATGTCGCCGCTGTACCCGACGGCCAAGCAGATCTCGCCGTTCGCAAGGTCGGTGATCATGCGCTGCGTGTCGATGTACTTGAGATACGGGCGGATCTTCATCATCGCCTCGGCCGCAGCGTTCAGATCGTCCGGGTTCTGGCTGTTCGGATCCTTGCCGAGATAGGCGAGCGTCATGCTGAACATCTCGGTCGCCGAGTCGAGCACGGCGATTCCGCACTTCTGGAAGCTCTTCGCAATGTTCGGATCGAACACCAAGCTCCAGCTGTCGAGCGGCGCCTGCGGGTTCGCGGCTTTGATCTTCTGAACGTTGTAACCGATGCCCGTCGTGCCCCACATGTGCAGCACGGCATAGTCGTTGTTCGGATCCTGGAGCGCGAGCCGCTGCTGGATCTCGGGATCCATGTTGACCAGATTCGGCAGCTTCGACTTGTCGAGCTTCTGGTAGTAGCCGGCCTTGATCTGACGCTCGTAGAACGAGGCGGACGGCACGACGATGTCGTATCCGGAATTGCCCGGGGCCAGCTTCGCATCCAGCTCCTCGTTGGAGCCGTAGTTGCTGACGATGACCTTGATTCCGGTCTCCTGCTCGAAGTTCGAAATCGTGTCCTCGGCCAGATAGTCGTTCCAAATGTAGAGGTTGAGTACCTTTTCTTCTTCTCGAGCCTGCGCTCCCTTGGCGGCTTGTTCTTTCTGGCCGCACGCGCCGAGACCCAACACGATCGCGATGCCGCCGATCACGGCGCGCAATTTACAGTTCATGGTTCGCCTCGCTCCCCAAAGGTGAAGTGAATGAGCAGCCGATGTCCATCGACGCGGCGAAACAGCGTAACGCACGCGCTGGGGCTTGGGTAGCGCCGCTGAACGCACGGATCGGCTGCTCGCGAGGCGAGCCGGTCGAATGCGCCGCCGCGCTCGCCACTTGCGGTGCGAAGTCGAGTCGGTCTGTTACGAGCGCATCCCGGCGAGCGTTCTCGAGAGGAAATAGGGAGGAAGCCGGAAGGGACGACTAGCGGAAACGACGAGAATCCATGGACACATCCATTGCGTAGCCCGGTCGGCCGGCGCCCGCGCAAGCCAGCACCTTTTTTGTGCACGTCGCGGCGATCGCCCGAGCCAGTCTTCAAACGTTCAACAACAAGTGCTCTCGCTCCCAAGAGCTGATGACCTGCAGAAAGGTCTCGTATTCGTTTTCCTTCACCGCGGTGTACGCGAGCACGAAGCGCTCCCCCAAGATCTCGATCAGGGGCCGGCAGTCGCGCAGCAGCCGGAGAGCCTCTTCGATGTTCCGCGGCAGCCCGAACGGCAAGTCGTACGCGCTGCCCGTGATCGGCTCGCTCGGCTTGAGCCCCTCGACCATCCCCAAATAACCGCAAGCCAGCGAGGCTGCGATCGCGATGTAGGGGTTGGCGTCGGCACCCGCGATCCGGTTCTCGACGCGCCGCGCCGCCGGGCTCGACACCGGCACGCGCAACCCCGCCGTGCGATTGTCGTAACCCCATTGCGTGTTGATCGGGGCGGACAAGTGCCGCGTGATGCGCCGGTACGAATTCACGTTCGGCGCGAACAGGGCCATTGCGGCCGGCAAATACTTCTGCAACCCGGCGATGAACGAGAAGAACAGCGCCGAAGGTCGTCCGTCGGGATCGCTGAAGATGTTCTCGCCGGTCCGGCGATCGATCACGCTCTGATGAATGTGCATGGCGCTGCCGGGCTCGCTCGCCATCGGCTTTGCCATGAACGTCGCGTACATCTTGTGGCGCAGCGCCGCCTCGCGCGCCGTCCGCTTGAACAAGAACACCTGATCGGCGAGCGACAGCGCATTCCCGTGTAGCAGGTTGATCTCCATCTGCGCCGCACCGTCTTCGTGGATCAGCGTATCGATCTCGATGTCCTGTGCTTCGCAGAACGCGTAGACGTCGTCGAACAAAGGGTCGAACTCGTTCACCGCCGCGATCGAATACGACTGGCGGCCGATTTCCGGGCGGCCCGACCGTCCGACCGGCGGGCGCAGCGGATAGTCCGCGTCGGTGTTCGGTTCGACCAAGTAGAACTCGAGCTCCGGCGCCACGACCGGCTCCCATCCGTGCTGCGCATACAGCTCGAGCACGTGCCGCAGCACGTAGCGCGGCGCCATCGTCACAGGGCGGCCGTCGGAATAGAAGCTGTCATGGATCACTTGCGCCGTCGGCTCGGCGGCCCACGGCACGACACGGATAGTGTTCGGATCGGCTTTCAGGACGATGTCGATTTCGGAAGGACTGATCGCCCGCTCGTCGTCGGGATACTCGCCCGTGACGGTCTGCAAGAAGATGCTCTCGGGCAGCCGCATGCCCTCCTCTTCGGCGAATTTCTCCGCCGGCATGATCTTGCCTCGCGGCACTCCGGCCATGTCGGGAATGATCGCCTCGACCTCGGAGATGCCGTGCTCCTTGAAGAATTGTTGGATGACGCTCATGTGCGATGCCTCGCTGCGCGCTCGTGAACGGCCGCGCCGAACTCGGCGAACAGTGCGCGCGAAAACGAATTCGTTTGAAACTTCCACTCGGGATGCCACTGCACCGCCACCGCGAACGACGGGGCATTGCGCACGCGAAAAGCTTCGATGACGCCATCGGGCGAGCGCGCCTCGACTTCGAGATCGCGCCCGAGCGTCTGCACGCCTTGCGAATGCAGCGAATTCACCATGATTCGCCGCGTGCCCGCCAAGCGCTCGAGCAGACCGCCCGGCGTGAGCTCGACCTCATGGGCGGGTCCGTATTGTTCGTCGACGGGCGCGTCCGGATTCTCGCGGTGATCGCGATAACCTTCGACTTCATGAAGCTTCTGCCAGAGCGTGCCGCCGTACGCGACGTTCATCTCCTGGAAGCCGCGGCAGATCGCGAGAATCGGCATGCCCGCACGCACGACGCGCGGAATCATCGGCAACACGGTCGCGTCCCGCTGCGGATCGTGCAGCGTGCCCGGCTCGCTCGGCGGCCCGTTGTAATGATGCGGCTCGACGTTCGAGGGGCTGCCCGTCAGCAGGATGCCGTCGAAGTAGCTCAGCAGCTCGTCGAGATGCAGGCGCTCGCCGATCGCGGGGATGAGCACGACGTGCGCATCCGCGCCTAGCGCAACGGCATCCAGATACTTCTCACCCACGCAGTGGAAGTAGTGATGGCCGAGCAGACGGCGGTCCGCCGGAACTCCGATGAGCGGTTTGCGACGCATGATTGTTTAAGATCTTTAACGATCGGCGGAACCGCCGATGTCCAAGAGATGGGGCATTTAAGCACAGAATCCATACGGGCGCCCGCCGGACAGTTACTAAGGGGGCTGATTTTCAGGGCTTACAACGTGTTGCAGCGTCCGGGCGGGGCGGAAACTGTTGCGATGCTGGAGGGGCCGCCGCTATTCTGGCCGGCAAAGCCCTGACCAAATTTGTTATCGAATCTTAAACAGGGATTGCCCGATAGACAGGCGCAATCCTGGCTGTTCCTCGTCCTGATGACCAATCAGTCGTATTACGTCGCTACGGCCAACGGGGCTCTCAACCGTCCCGCCTTGAGCGGCACTGTTCGTGCCGACGTTTGCGTCATCGGCGGCGGCATTTCGGGCTGCTCGACCGCGCTGCACCTCGCAGAGCGCGGCTATAAGGTCGTGCTCCTCGAAGCCGAGCACATCGGTTGGGGCGCATCGGGACGGAGCGGCGGACAGGCGCTCGTCGGATTTGCGTGCGGCCAGGAAAAACTCGATGCGCTAGTGGGTCCCGACGATGCGCGCAAGCTGTGGGACATCTCCGTCGAAGCACTCGATCTCTTGCGCGAGCGCGTTGCGCGGCATTCGATCGACTGCGACCTGCACTGGGGCGCGATGCACGTCGCGATCAAGCCGCGACAGCGGGATGAGCTGATAGCGGAGCGCGAGCAGGCGGAACGCCTTGGGTATCGGAAACTCGAGCTCCTCGAGCGCCCGGAAGTCGAAGCGCTGCTCCAAACGCATCGTTATTGCGCGGGGCTCTTGGACAGCGGCAGCGGCCATCTGCATCCGCTCAATTACACGCTCGGGCTCGCCCGTGCCGCGAGCGATGCAGGCGTCGAGATCTTCGAGCATTCGCGCGTCAAACATCTCGCGAACGGCGATCCGTGCATCGTCACGACCGAAGCGGGCGAAGTCAGAGCGAACTTCGTGGCGCTCTGCTGCAACGCCTATGTCGGCGGACTGAGCTCGGCTTTGCGCGCGCGCATCATGCCGGTCGCGACCTATATCGTCGCGACCGAACCGCTCGGAGAACAGCGAATCACGGAGTTGATTCGCGAGAACATCGCGGTGAGCGACACGAACTTCGTGTTGGATTACTTTCGTCGCTCCGCCGACCACCGGCTGTTGTTCGGCGGGCGTGTGAGTTACTCGGGCATCGACGCCTTCGATACCGCACGCGCCACTCGCAAACGCATGCTCAAAGTGTTTCCTCAGTTGCGCGATGTGCGCGTCGACTATGCGTGGGGCGGCTTCGTCGACATCACGATGAACCGCGCGCCCGACTTCGGCCGCGTCGCGCCGAACGTCTATTACCTGCAGGGTTTTTCGGGCCACGGCATCGCGCTTACTGGCATCGCCGGCAAGCTCGTCGCCGAAGCAATCAGCGGTCAGGCGGAACGCTTCGATCTATTCGCCAAGATCCCTCACCGCAATTTTCCCGGCGGCCCGCTGTTTCGCACGCCGACGCTTGTACTCGCGATGGCGTGGTATCGGATGAGAGATTGGCTGTAGCGGGCGTTACGCGCCCGCGGGCTCGGGGCTTGGGGCTTGGGGTGTCAGCGGAGCGTGCAATCCCGCCAATTCTCAATTGTCAATTCTCAATTCGGCCCGCAGGGCCCTCGTACACGCATCCGCTCGTACACGTCTCGTGCACGACGATCTTCGAGAGGTGCGGCAATCGCGGTTTCATCTCGTTCCAGATCCACCGCGCGAGGTTCTCGCTCGTGGGATTCTCGAGCCCGGGAATTTCGTTGAGGTAGCGATGATCCAGCCGTTCGAAGACGGGTTGAAACGCTTCGCGGAGATCGGCGAAGTCCATGACCCAACCGGCGTACGGATCGACTTCGCCGCGCACGTGCAGCTCGATGCGAAACGAATGGCCGTGCAGGCGGGCGCATTTGTGGCCTGCCGGCACGTTGGGCAGCCGATGCGCCGCCTCGATCGTGAATGCGCGAAAAATTTCCATGAACGCACGCGCGCGACGCAGCGCGAGCGCTGCTCGCAAAGTTGAATCAATGAAACTAGGCGGCGCGCCTCTTTAGGCGGCTTTGCGTCGGCGCGAGCTCGATGCGCAGCTACACGTACCGCACGTGCAACGGATCGAGTTGCATTCGGCGCACAACGAGAAATCAACGGAACCGAAGTGACGACGGCACTGATCGCAATAGGGCTTGCGGCGGCTGGACCGCGCGGCACGATACGCCTCGAGGGCGCTCGCATGTGCCTGAAGTTGCTCCTCGGTGCACGCAACCAGATCCTTGCTCACGATCGCACGCAGGAACGTGCTCGCACCCATCGCGCCGAGCTTGAACAAACGCATTTGGTCGCGGGCCAATCCCATTTGGGCGATTGGATCGTTGATGACCACACCTAATTTCGGGTGAAAACACACCTGAAAAGCATCACTGCTCATGACTGCGTCGCTCGGGAACGGGGGATTTGGGCCTGTTTGACGGCACGTAATTGTGCTGCAACGCAAGAGTCGATTCAATCGGGGACGACCTGATGCGGAGCTGTCTTTGACGAAACTTGCGTGCGTCAATTGCGAAGGCGCGGGGCTTGAGGCTCGGGGCCTGCGGCTGAGAACGACGTGCGCACCGCAGCAAGCGCGAAACGACCGGATACCCACACCCCTTCGCACTACAAGCTACAGGCTAGGCCACAGGCGACAGCAAGACACGCACGTTCGCGCTTCAACAGCCTAGAGCCTACAGCCTTTGCTTCGGCGTGAGCCGAAAACACCTATGGATCCTCGGGTTCCGCCGAAAATCCCACGGAATCGTCCGCTGTGTCAGATCTTCGACGTCGAACAGCGCTTCGACCTCAGGCGCGAGCTTGAAGCGCGTGAAGTTGTTCGAGAACACGATCTCGCCGTCCGGACTCAAGAGCTTTGCGGCGAGGGCCAGCAGCTTCGGGTGATCGCGCTGCACATCGAAATCTTCCGACAAACGCTTCGAACGCGAGTGCGTCGGCGGATCGATGAACATTAGGTCGTAGCGACGCGAGCTCTCTTGTTGGGATTGCAGCCAGGTGAGCACATCCGCCTGCACGAAGCCGTGCTGCGGATCGGCGAAACCGTTCAGCGCGAGATTGCGCTTCGCCCAATCGAGATAAGTACGCGACATGTCGACGGTCGTCGAAGCCGTCGCGCCGCCGCCGACCGCGTACACCGTCGCCGTCCCTGTATAGGCGAACAGATTCAGAAATCGCTTGCCTCGCGCACGTGCGCCGACGAGCCGGCGCGTCAGGCGGTGATCCAAGAACAAGCCGGTGTCCAGGTAGTCCGTAAAGTTCACATAAAATCGATACCCGTTCTCGCGCACGATCTCGAACCTGCGCTCGCCGCCGACTTTTTCGTACTGCGAGAGACCTTTCTGCGGACGCCGTTCGCGCAAGTACATTCGTTCGCGCGGCACTCCCAAGAGCTCAGGTA
>DATCLP010000640.1:0-8465 GCA_036563855.1 Steroidobacteraceae bacterium
CCTGTGCTGTTGAAGTTTGGAGCCAGAACCCTAAACGGTTCTGCCACTTGAAAAAAACGTGGGCTGTTAGCTCAATTGGTAGAGCAGCTGACTCTTAATCAGTTGGTTGTAGGTTCGAGTCCTACACGGCCCACCACCTCCTTCCCGCGTTGATTGTCCACCTCTCGCCGGTACCGGTTAGTGCCGTGCGGGCCTTCGCTCAAAAGCCCGGATTTCGGGTCAAACTTCAAGGTTGGGGTACGTCGGCTATACTCCGCGCCCCGCTCGAGGCGGGGTGCGCCATAAAGGTACGGGACGCGAAAGTGGCGGAACTGGTAGACGCGCTGGATTTAGGTTCCAGTGGGTAACCCCGTGAGGGTTCGAGTCCCTCCTTTCGCACCACGTCGAGTCACAACCAGAGGTCCGTTAGCAATGCAGGTGTCCGTAGAAGCAATCGGCGCACTGGAGCGCCGAATGGAAGTCCAGGTTCCCGCCGAACGCGTGGAGAAAGCGATCGACGAGCGCCTGCAGAAGCTAAGCCGGACCGTCCGCTTGAAGGGTTTCCGCCCGGGAAAAGTGCCCGTCAAGATCGTCCGTCAGCAATTCGGACAGCAGGTTCGCCAGGAGGTCCTCGGCGATGTCATGCAAGCGACCTTTGCCGAGGCCGTGACTCAACAGAATTTGGTTCCGGCTGCGGGTCCTCGCATCGAGCCCATCAACATCGAGCAAGGCAGCGACCTCAAGTACCGGGCGATCTTCGAAGTGCTGCCGGAAATCAAGCTGTCCGGCATCGAGAGCATCGAAGTTACTCGGCCGACCGCTGACGTCACCGCGGCCGATGTCGAGGCAATGATTCAGAACTTGCGCGAGCAACGGGCGACGTATTCGCCGGTCGACCGTGAGGCGCAGGATACCGACCGCGTCGTGGTCGACTTCGTCGGTACGCTCGACGGTCAGTCGTTCGAAGGCGGTCAGGGTGAGAACGTTTCGATCTATCTGGGTTCCGGACGCACGCTCGCAGATTTCGAAAAGGGTGTTCGTGGCGCCAAGGCGGGCGAAACGAAGACCGTGGATGTCACCTTCCCGGATAACTATGGCGCACCGAACTTGGCCGGGAAGACCGCCAAGTTCGAGATCACGATCAAGTCCGTCGAGGAGCGCAAGCTTCCGGAGCTCGACGAGGAGTTCTGCAAGACGTACGGCGTCGACACGGGTGGTGTCGAGCGGCTGCGTCAGGAGGTCGAGGAGAACATGCGCCGCGAGTTGAACGACGCAATTCGCGCCCGAATGAAGAAGGAGGTCATGGACAGGCTGCTCGAGAAGAACCCGATCGAGCTCCCGAAGAGTCTCGTCGATGCGCAAGTGCGCGAGCTGCAGATCGACGCCGGTCGGCGCATGGGTGCCCGAGACGTCTCGCAGTTGCCGCCGGCGGAAGTGTTCGTGGACCAAGCTCGTCGGCGGGTGGCCTTGAGCTTGCTCGTGAACGAGATCATCAAGACGGCCGAGCTCAAAGTGGATCAGTCGAAGGTGCAGGCTCGACTCGAGGAACTCGCGCAGCAGTTCCCGGATCCAAATCAAGCGCTGCAGGCGTACCGGAACAATCCGCAAGTGCGGCGGCAGATCGAGGCCGGCGTACTCGAGGATCAAGTCGTGGATTGGGTACTCGAACGCGCCAAAGTGACCGAAGTCCCGTCGACTTTCAAGGAACTTATGAATTTCGGCGCGTAGCGCAATCGGGCGTCGATTCGGGCAGGCAACTGCTCGCAAGATGATGCACACTTAGCGGGCATTGAGACTCCACCATGGCCACCGAAATAGCTGCTATGAACCTCGTCCCCATGGTCGTCGAGCAGACCGCTCGCGGCGAACGTGCTTATGACATCTATTCGCGCCTGCTCAAGGAGCGGGTGATCTTCGTCGTCGGTCCGATCGAGGACCACATGGCGAATTTGGTGGTCGCTCAGCTGCTCTTTTTGGAATCCGAGAACCCTGACAAGGACATCGCGCTGTATATCAACTCTCCTGGCGGATCGGTGACCGCAGGTTTGTCGATTTACGACACGATGCAGTTCATCAAGCCGGACGTCAGCACGATGGTCGTCGGACAGGCATCGAGCATGGCCGCCGTCCTGCTCGCCGGCGGAGCGAAGGGCAAGCGTTATGCATTACCCCACTCGCGGATCATGATCCACCAGCCGTTGGCCGGCTTCCAAGGACAGGCGTCGGACATCGACATCCATGCACGTGAAGTGCTCGAGATGCGCGACCGGTTGAACCGTATTCTGTCCAAACACACCGGTCAGACGGTCGAGAAAATCCGCCAAGATACCGACCGCGACAACTTCATGGGCGGCGAGGCGGCGGTGGCGTATGGCCTGATCGATCGCGTGCTCGAGCGCCGCGGCGATTCGGGACCCGCGACACCGAAGTGATTAAGGCTAAGTGACTAGAATTGTTAGGTATTTGCCTTACGGCCAACAGGCATCCCGTTGCTGAGCAGGCCGTCTTTGCAGGCGAGCGGCAACGCGTGATATATAACCTCGACACCGTCGTGTCACGCTCGTGGACGCGGTGCCGATAAGGCTTTGAGGTGACGCATGCCCGATGATTCCCGCGGCAAACACGACGACGGCAAGCTGCTGTACTGTTCGTTTTGCGGCAAGAGCCAGCACGAAGTCCGCAAGCTGATCGCCGGTCCGTCGGTGTTCGTTTGCGACGAGTGCGTCGAGCTCTGTAACGACATCATTCGCGAAGAGCTCGAAGAGCGCGCCGAGCGGACCCGTGACAAGCTGCCGCGCCCGCACGAAATCAAGAAAGTCCTCGACGAATACGTCATCGGGCAGCACCGCGCGAAGAAGGTTCTTTCGGTTGCGGTCTACAACCATTACAAGCGGCTGCAGACCAAGACCGGCGACAGCCGTTCGAAGGACGACGTCGAGCTTGCGAAGAGCAACATTCTGCTGATCGGTCCGACGGGCTGCGGTAAGACGCTACTCGCCGAGACGCTGGCGCGCTTGCTGAACGTGCCGTTTACGATCGCCGATGCGACGACGTTGACCGAGGCTGGCTACGTCGGCGAGGACGTCGAGAATATCATCCAGAAGCTCCTGCAGAAGTGCGATTACGATGTCGAGAAGGCACAGACCGGCATCGTGTACATCGACGAGATCGATAAGATCTCGCGCAAGTCGGACAATCCTTCCATCACGCGCGATGTGTCCGGCGAGGGCGTTCAGCAGGCGCTGCTCAAGCTGATCGAAGGCACGATCGCTTCAGTGCCGCCGCAGGGCGGGCGCAAGCACCCGCAGCAGGAATTCCTGCAGGTCGACACGACCAACATCCTCTTCATCTGCGGAGGCGCGTTCGCTGGCCTGGAAAAGATCATTCTGAATCGTACGCAGAAGACCGGCATCGGCTTCACAGCCGAGGTGCGCCCGCAAGGCGAGCGTCCTTACGGCAGCGATGTGTTCCACGACGTCGAGCCGGAGGACTTGATCAAGTACGGTCTGATTCCGGAGTTCGTGGGCCGCTTGCCGGTCGTGGCGACGCTCGACGAGCTCGACGAATCCGCGCTCGTGTCGATCCTGGTCGAGCCGAAGAATGCGCTCACCAAGCAGTATAAGAAGTTGTTCGACATGGAAGGCGTCGAGCTCGAGTTCCGTCCGGAAGCGCTGAAGGCCGTCGCGAAGAAGGCCATGCAGCGTAAGACGGGCGCGCGCGGCTTGCGCACCATCCTTGAAAACGTGCTTTTGGAAACGATGTACGAATTGCCGTCGTTGCGGAATGTGCAGAAGGTTGTGGTCGATGAGGCCGTCATCCTCGGCGAGAGCAAACCCTACATCGTGTACGGGCCTGGCGAGGAAGGCCGGCTGTCGACGGTCGAAGAACGGCGTCCGACCGGCAGCGATCATCACTGAACCTGATTGCAGGTTTGCAGAACGAGGGCGCCGTCAGGCGCCCTCGTCGTTTCCGGGTGTCGGTTCGAGCGGTTGCAATAGGGTCGACCCTGTATCCGTCATTCGCTCGATCCGTCATTCGCGAGATCCCGGCGAAATCCAGCGCGAATCCAGGGGCGGAGCGCTGGCGACCCGGCACCGCTTCCGGTATTTTGCAGAACGATTCTTTTCGAATCGGCTCCAATTGTTCCGATTCGCCACCGATAGGTAATCCGCGTGAGCACAGACAACCCAGCACCAGAGATTCCCACGCCGCCGCCAGCGATGCCCGTGCTGCCGCTGCGAGACGTCGTGGTCTACCCGCACATGGTCATTCCGCTGTTCGTCGGGCGCGAGAAATCGATCCTCGCTTTGGACCATGCGATGCGCGGTTCGAAGCAGATCCTGCTCGTGGCGCAGAAACAGGCGGATGTGGACGACCCGACTTCGCAGGACCTCTACCGAGTCGGCACGGTGGCGACGATCCTGCAACTGCTCAAGCTTCCCGACGGTACCGTCAAGGTGCTCGTCGAAGGTGTCGAGCGCGCGAAGATCGAAAAGCTGAGCTCGGGTCAGTACTTCAGTGCCGAAATCTCGCAGCTTCGCGACATCGAGCAGTACGACGAACGCGAGATGGACGTGCTGATGCGCTCCGTCGTGTCGCAGTTCGAGCAGTACGTGAAGCTCAACCGCAAGGTGCCGCCGGAGATTCTCACTTCGCTTGCTGGAATCGAGCAGCCGGGCCGGCTTGCGGACACCGTTGCCGCGCACATGTCGCTCAAGCTCGATGCCAAGCAGAAGGTTCTCGAGATCCAGGACGTGCGCAAGCGCCTCGAGCACATCCTCGCCCTCATCGAAGGCGAGATGGACGTGCTGCAGATCGAGAAGCGGATCCGCGGGCGCGTCAAGCAACAAATGGAGAAGAGCCAGCGCGAGTACTACCTGAATGAGCAAATGAAGGCCATTCAGAAGGAGCTCGGCGAGATCGAGGACGCACCGAACGAGCTTGCGGAGCTCGAGCAGCGCATCCAGAAGGCGGGTATGCCGAAGGAAGCGCGCGACAAGGCGATGTCAGAGCTCAACAAGCTGAAGCTCATGTCGCCGATGTCTGCCGAAGCGACCGTCGTTCGCAACTACGTCGACTGGCTCGTGAAATGTCCGTGGAAGAAGCGGACGAAGATCCACAACGACATCGCCAACGCCGAAAAAGTGCTCGACGAAGATCACTACGGCTTGGAGAAGGTCAAGGAGCGCATCATCGAGTACCTGGCCGTCCAGCAACGCGTGAAGACGCTGAAAGGCCCGATTCTGTGTCTCGTCGGACCGCCGGGTGTCGGCAAGACCTCGCTCGGACAATCGATCGCTCGTGCGACGAATCGCAAGTTCGTCCGCATGTCACTGGGTGGTGTGCGCGACGAGGCCGAGATTCGCGGACACCGGCGCACGTACATCGGCTCGATGCCCGGCAAGATCATTCAGAACATGGTCAGGACGGGTGTGCACAACCCGCTGTTCCTGCTCGATGAGGTCGACAAGATGGCCATGGATTTCCGTGGCGATCCGTCGTCGGCGTTGCTCGAGGTGCTCGATCCGGAGCAGAACGCAACTTTCAACGACCATTACCTCGAGGTCGATTTCGATCTGTCGGAGGTGATGTTCGTCTGTACGGCGAATAGTCTCAACATCCCGGCGCCGCTGCTCGATCGTATGGAAGTGATTCGGTTGCCGGGCTACACCGAAGACGAGAAGAGCGCGATCGCCCGCCGTTATCTGTTGCCGAAGCAGATGAAGCAGAACGGCGTGCAGGACAGCGAGCTGAAAGTGTCGGATCAAGCGATCCTCGACATCATTCGCTACTACACGCGCGAGGCGGGTGTGCGCAACTTGGAGCGCGAGATCTCGAAGATCTGCCGCAAGTCGGTGAAGCAGCTCCTCACGGAGAAGGACACGAAGGTCGTCAACATCACGCCGAAGAATCTAAGCAAGTATCTCGGCGTGCGTCGCTTCCGCTACGGTCTTGCCGAGGAGCAGGATCAAATCGGCCAAGTCACCGGACTTGCCTGGACGGAAGTGGGCGGCGAGTTGCTCACGATCGAAGCCGCCGTCGTTCCCGGGAAAGGCAAACTCACGCACACCGGTCAACTCGGCGAAGTGATGCAGGAATCGATCCAGGCCGCGATGACGGTCGTGCGCAGCCGGGCCTCGATGCTCGGTCTCGACGCCGACTTCTATCAGAAGGTCGATGTACACATTCACGTGCCCGAGGGCGCAACGCCGAAGGACGGTCCGAGCGCAGGTATCGGCATGTGTACAGCGCTCGTATCCGCGCTAACGAAGGTGCCGGTCCGTTCGGATGTGGCTATGACGGGCGAGATCACGTTGCGCGGACAAGTGTTGCCGATCGGCGGATTGAAGGAAAAATTGCTCGCTGCGCACCGCGGCGGAATTCGCACCGTGTTGATCCCAGACGAGAACATGAAGGACCTTGCGGAGATTCCGCAGAACATCAAGGAAAGCCTCGAGATCAAGCCGGTGAAATGGATCGACGAGGTGTTGCAAGTCGCACTCAAACACATGCCCGCTCCGGTAACGACCGAAGCAAGTCCGTCGCGCCCGAACGACAAGGCGCGTCCGCGCCGCATTGCGAAGCGCGCGCCGAAAGCGGTGCGTGCTCATTGATTGTCGCCTGTTGGGACCGTGCGAAAGTTTCTTTCGCACGGTCTTCTCGTTGCATCTGCTTACTTGACTCTGGTTGACCCATTCTTCGGCGCGCTGCTATAACGCGCCCCCGCCTGCGCCGATGCAGGTCGCGACAGGAAAAAGAAGGAAGCCGACATGAACAAAGCCGAGCTGATCGATGCTGTAAGCGGGCAGACGGGCCTTCCGAAGGCTGAGGCGACGAAGGCGGTCGACGCAGTGTTCGATTCCATTACGACGGCGCTCAAGGCGGGCGATAGCGTATCGGTGCTCGGTTTCGGTACGTTCGTCGTGAAACAGCGTGCCGCGCGTTCCGGCCGCAATCCTCGTACGCGCGAAACGATCGAAATTCCCGCTAGTAAGGTCCCGGCCTTTAAGGCTGGCAAGGCCCTGAAGGATGCTGTAAATTAGCGCGCCCTCGAGGGGCCCGGGCGAGGTTGCGGCCTTTCGACGGTGAGGTTCCGAATCGCATTCGCACTTCGCGACGCGCTCAGGAACATGGGCTGCGGTGCATCAGTGCAGCGGCGCCGGCAGCCCCCGGGGGTGCTTAGCTCAGCGGTAGAGCGTCGCCCTTACAAGGCGAATGTCGTGGGTTCGATCCCCTCAGCACCCACCACGCCTTTTCGAAGTCTGAAGGGATCACAGCTTCCAGCGCGGAGCGGTAGTTCAGCTGGTTAGAATACCGGCCTGTCACGCCGGGGGTCGCGGGTTCGAGTCCCGTCCGCTCCGCCATTTTTACAATACCAAGCGCCATTCGCGAGCGTAGCGCGCCGGAGAGCCACTCGCCGGAATGAGCGAGCGAAGACGCTGGGCACGAACAACGCTCGATTCATGCTGCAAACAATCCGCGACAAGATTGCCAGTGGTTGGTTCGCCGTCGTCATCATCGCGGTGATCGCAATCGTGTTTGTCTTCTGGGGCATCGATTTTCAGGCGAGCACTCCGAGCTACGCCGTCAAAGTGAATGGCGAGCGCATCGACGCGCAAACCGTGCAACGTGCCTGGCAGCGACAGCTGTCGCAGCTACAGCAAATGATTCGAGACGAGCTGCCGCCCGAACTAATGCGGGCGCAGCAGCGGGCCGTGCTCGACCAATTCGTGCAGCGGACGCTGCTGAGACAACGCGCGGAAGATTTCGGCTACCGAGTCAGCGATGACGTGCTGTTCGAACGTTTGCAACAGATGCCGGAGTTTCAAGCCGACGGCAAGTTTTCTGCGGCTCGCTACAACGCCATTCTTCGCCAAGCGGGACTGACGCCTCCGCAGTTCGAGGCGGATCTCGCAACGGCTCTGCTGATTTCTCAGGTCCAGGAAGCAATCGTCGATTCCTCGTTCGTTCTGCCCTACGAGCTCGAGCGCCGCTATGTGCTCGAGAGAGAGGAGCGCGAGCTGGACTATGTGTTGATCGCTGCCAATTCTTTTGCGGATCGCGTTCAGGTGACCGACGAGCAAATTCAGGCCTGGTACGACTCGCATCAATCCGATTACATGCTGCCCGAGACGGTGGATCTCGAGTACGTGGAAGTGACGCGCGAGGTGGCAGAGGCGAGCGTCGAAGTCACCGAAGCCGCGCTGAAGGACTATTACGAGAGCGTCAAGGAGCGCTTTCAAACGCAGGAACGCCGCCGCGCGCGCCATATTCTGATCACCGCCGAAGACGGACTGGACGATGCGGCGGCGGAGAAAAGGGCGGCCGAAATCGCGGAACAGGCGAGAGCAGGAGAGAACTTCGAAGAGCTGGCGCGTAAGTACTCGAAGGATCCAGGGTCGGCACAACAGGGCGGCGATTTGGGCTGGGCCGAGCGCGGCATGTTCGTCGGCCCCTTCGAGGAAGCTTTGTTCTCGATGCAGAAG
>DATCLP010000641.1:0-6772 GCA_036563855.1 Steroidobacteraceae bacterium
GTACGACGCACGACCGCTCGTCATGCCGCGTAGATGTCCGATGTAACCGAACATCTCCGAGAGCGGCACGAGCGACACGACGGCGATGTTCGCACCGCGCTCGAGCTGCTCTTGGATCATACCGCGGCGGCGGTTGATGTCGCCGATGACGTCGCCGAGATAGTCGTTCGGCGTCACCGTCTCCACCTTCATGACGGGCTCGAGCAGGATCGGGTTTGCCTTACGCATCGCTTCGCGGAAGCAGGCCTTCGCGGCGATTTCGAACGTCAGCGCATTCGAGTCGACGTCGTGATAGCTGCCGCCGGTGAGGCGCGCGCGGAAATCGACCGTGGGATAGCCGGCGAGCACGCCCTGTTCCATCTGCAGGCGCAGGCCTTTCTCGACGGCCGGCACGTACTCCTTCGGCACCGATCCGCCGACCGTCTCGTCGACGAACTGAAAGCCCTGGCCGCGTTCGAGCGGCTCGAACGTGATCCACACTTCGGCGAACTGACCGGCGCCGCCGGTCTGCTTCTTGTGCGTGTAGCGCTCTTCGACGGGCTTCGTGATGGTTTCGCGATAGGCGACCTGCGGCTGGCCCATGACGCCTTCGACGTTGAATTCCGTGCGAATGCGGTCGAGCGTGATCTCGAGGTGCAGCTCGCCCATGCCGCGCAGAATCGTCTGACCGGTTTCGCGATCCGTTTCGAGGTACAGCGAAGGATCGGCGCGGACCATCTTGCCGAGCGCTGCGTTGAACTTCTCTTGTTCGCCCTTGTTCTTCGGCCGCACCGACACGCTGATCACCGGATCCGGGAAGCGCATGCGCTCGAGGATCACCGGCGCGGAGGCGTCGCACAGCGTATCGCCCGTGTCGGTTTCTGCTAGAGAGACGAGCGCGATGATGTCGCCCGCACGAGCTTCCTCGATCGGATTGGCCTGATTCGCGAACATCTCGACCATGCGTCCGATCTTCTCGCGCTTGCCGCGCGTGGTGTTCATGATCGACATGCCCTTGGTGAGCACGCCCGAGTACACGCGCACGAACGTCAGCGTGCCGTATGCGTCGTTGATCACCTTGAATGCGAGGCCGGCGAACGGCTCGTCGTCAGAGCAAACGCGTTCGCCGATCGGATTGCCGTCGGCATCGACGGTCTTGATCGCAGCCACGTCCGTTGGCGCTGGCAGGTAGTCGACAACCGCGTCGAGTACTTGATGCACGCCCTTGTTCTTGTACGACGAGCCGCAGAGCACGGGATTGAACGCGCCGCTGATCGTGCCCTTGCGGAGACACTTGCGCAGCACATCGGCCGACGGAATCGTACCGTCGTTGAGATAGGCCTCCATCGCCTCGTCGTCCTGCTCGAGACAGGTGTCGACCAGCTCGGTGCGATATTGCTCGTATTGCGCGAGCAACGCGCGATCGCTCGGTACTTGAATGCCGAGTTTGTCCGCGAGATCCGGCGTGACTTCGAGGACTTCCCACTTCGCATCTCGGTCGTCGGAGTCCCAGACGTAGGCTTTCATCTCGACGAGATCGATCATGCCCTTGAAGTTGTCCTCCGAACCGATCGGCAACTGCACCGGCAGCGGACGCGCACCGAGGCGCTTCTTGATCATGTCGACGCAGCGCAGGAAGTTCGCGCCGCTCCGGTCCATCTTGTTCACGTAGCAGATGCGCGGCACCTGATAGTTGTCGGCCAAACGCCAGTTCGTCTCCGATTGCGGCTCCACACCGGCAACGCCGTCGAAGACGACGACTGCGCCATCGAGCACGCGCAGCGATCGATTGACTTCGATCGTGAAGTCGACGTGGCCCGGAGTGTCGATCAAGTTGATCTTCTTCTTACGCCAGAACGCCGATACCGCGGCCGACTGAATCGTGATGCCGCGCTTCTGCTCCTGCTCCATGTAATCCGTGGTCGTCGACTGCTTCAGATCCTTCGTCTCGTGGACGTCGACGATCGTGTGCTTGCGCCCCGTGTAATACAGGATGCGTTCGGTTGTGGTGGTCTTTCCGGCATCGACATGGGCGATGATGCCAATGTTCCGGATGTCGGAAAGAGGAATGGTACGAGGCATGACAAACTTCCGTTAGAAAACGAGGGGTTAGGTGCAACGCTCCCCAGGAGCAGGGGCGCCCCAGCGAAACGTGGGCGCGGATTCTACTGGAAGTTCTGCGAATTCGGCCGTTTCTTTATGGGATTTTCCGCCCGAACTGAGAAATTCGGCTCGAACCAGCGCCTGCTTGCCCTAGCGCCGTCCAACGAACCGGTACATATATATGTGCAAGCGTCCTCGCCGTGCGGGGCTCTCTTGGCATCGAGGCGTTGACCCGTCGCGCGGCCCAGTTACAGTGTGAACGTCTCGAAGAAGGCACAAACGTATGCACACGATTCGAGTGATCGCATTCTGTATTGCGTTGTGCGTTGCCGGCTGTGCAGCAAACGAAAGCCGGCAACCCTCGCTCAAGGAAAGCGCGCGCGAAGTAGGTCATGCTGTCGGTACGGCGGCCCGCGAAGTGGGTGAGGGCGCGAAGAAGGTGGGCAAGACGATCGGCGAAGCAGCAAAAGAGGGCGGTCGTGCCTTCAAGGATGCAGTCAAGGGCGAGGAGCGCTGAAGCGGCCCTTTTGGGCGGGAACCACTGAACTGATCAGGCGTTCCCTGAGGACTCAGCGAGCGACTGCTGTTGTTCTAGCAACGGCAGTCGATCGGTTGAAGTCACGCTCGGGGTGCTGCCGTGAAACATTTCATCGCGTTGGGCGCTTCCTGCCTATTGGTCGCATGTTCTTTGGCGCACGTACCACCGCGCAATCGATTCGTCGACAGCGAACTGGTGACCTGCCATCGGGTTAGGTCCACCGGATCGCATCTCACGAAAGTCGTTTGTATCTCCAAAGCCGAAGAGGCCGAGCGCATTCGCGAAGCGCGCGAATACCTCGATGAGGAGATACGCGTTCGGGCAGCGCAAGAAGCAGCAAGGAATGTGGCGATGCGCGAACGGTTTGGTCAGTAAACCCAACGACAAATTGAGAACTGAATTCTCGATTCTCTCAGCGCTCTTGCTCCTTACTTTCCAGTAATAGTCCTGCCCTCAGCGCAATGAGCGTCAGCTCGGCCTGATTCGTTGCGCGCAGTTTCTGTTTGATGTTGTAGAGGTGAGTGCCGACGGTCGAAGCGGAGAGATTGAGCTCTGCCGCGATCCGCTGCACTGCTTCGCCGCGCGCCAGTCGAATGAAGACTTCGAATTCGCGCTCCGACAGCTGTTCGAGCGGCGAGGGTTCGGAGTCGAGCGCTGCGAGCGTCACGTCTTGGGCGAGGTGCGGGTCCAAGTAACGGTTGCCGGCGGCGACTGCACGGACGCCTTCCAAGAGGGTTTCGGGCGCCGTGCGTTTCGACAGAAAGCCGAGCGCGCCTTGCCGCAACGCCCTCCGTGCGTGCATCGAATCGTCGTGCGCCGAAAGTGCCAAGACGCGTGCTCGGCTCGATCGCGCGCGCAAGCGGCGCAGCGCCTCGAGCCCGCCCATGCCGGGCATCGACAAATCCAACACGACGACGTCGGGTGCGAGCTCATCGAAGCGTGCGATACAGGCTTCGCCCGAGTCGGCTTCGCCGACGACGCGCACGTCGCCGGCGCCCTCGAGCAACAGCCGAAAGCCCGTCCTCACGACTGCATGGTCATCTGCTAGAAGCACACGAATCATGACGTCGCACCCAAGGGAATTGCAGCGAACACCTCGACGCCGCCACTCGGGCGGTTGCGCACGGAGAACTCTCCGTCGAGTTTCGCAACCCGCTCCTTGAGGCCGCGCAGCCCGAAACGCCCGCGGGCGAACCAGTCCTCCGGCAGACCGATTCCGTCGTCTTCGACTCGCACGAGAACGCGATCGAACTCGGCGCGAACGTCGATACTTACTTGCTTCGGCTGAGCATGCCGCACCGCATTCGTGACACCTTCCTGCACGATGCGATAGATCGCGAGGCTGACGCTCGCATTGACTTGAGCCGAGAGCTCATGGCGAAGTCGAAAATCCACCGTGCCGTGGCGTCGCCGCCATTCGCCGATGAAGCCCTCGAGCGCTTCGGCAAGGCTCAATGTATCGAGCGCCAGCGGTGCGAGACGCGGGATCAAGCCGTGCATCGCATCGTAGAGACGGCCGGCTTCTGCCGAGATCAAGCGAGCTGCTTCGCTGGCGCGGCTATCGACCGAGCCCTGACCTGCAACGACCACAGCCAGCGTGCGGATCGCCGTCACCGATTGTGCGAACTCATCGTGCAGCTCGCGTGCGATGAGTTGCCGCTCCTCGTTGAGCCGCTCTTCGATCAAACGATCGAGCTCGCGGCGCTCCTCGAGCCGCGCTTCAGCTTCGCGCACCTTGCGCTCGGCGCGCCAACGCTCTTGCACGGATTCCGCCATCCGATTGAACGCGGCTCCGATCGCCGCGGCTTCCTGCCCGCGCAAAGGCGGCAAGCGATAATCGAGCTCGCCGTCTTCGATGCGTCTCAATCCATCGACGATGACCGGCAGCGGAGCGACCGCGCGCCCGACGAGCCAAAACACGAGCGCATTGATGGCGATGAACGCAAGACCGCCCGCCCACAACAACTGCACGCCGTCGTCCCAGCCGTCCAGGATGGCGAGCGAGGCATTCGCTTCGACGATCAGCCGCGAGCCGTCTTGCAGCTCGACCACGTGGGGCGGGGTTTGCGGCAATAGCCAGCGCTCGAACCACGCCGGCGCCTTGCGTCCCGCTTTGTACGTCGGCGCGGGAGATCGATAGAGCTCCGTGCCGTCCGGGCCGACCAACGTGATCTCGTTGGCGCGCACGCGGCCCAATTCTTCGAGGAACTCGTGCACGTTGCCGTCGCCTCCCTCGCCATAGGTTTCGGCGACGCGGCTCAGCAATCGTGTTGCAACGATGTTTGCAGCTGCAATTTCCTCGTGCACGGCCCGACGCGTGCGATCGACTTCGACCCAAAGGAGCATGACGATGAACGCCGCACTCAGGCTCGCGACGATCAAATTGACATGCGTACGAAGCTTCATTGCTCTGGACCGAAAGTGAGGCGGGGAGTGTGCCGCAGCCGGCTTTGCGTTGCCATACGCGGCGGTCGGCCGGCCCGGTTCGCAGTCGCGCGTCACGATTTGTCATAGTTGGTCAGCAGCTTGCCCTTGCACAGCAAGCGGCTCGTCCGCTGCCCGAGCTGAACTATCCCCAAGCTCGAGTAGCGAGGCATTCTCATGATGCAGATGGTACGTAGCGCGTTGTCCGTAAAAACCTATCGCCGGCGTCGCGTTTGGCCGCCGCCGAATCTCAAAGAATCCGAGGAAGCGAAGCGGCTGATGTCTCGAAAATGGCAGCGTCCGACGAGCTGGTATACGACGCAAAGCTCATGACGCTTCGCGACTGCAGCAACTGTATCGCCTACGGTGTCGTCCTCCTGCCTATCCCAAGCAAATCGTGCGGACTCTAGACTGCCTCCTCTTTGCGGAGCAGTTGGATGGCTTGGATGTTGTCCCAACGGGCGCAGAAGCTCACCAGTTCGGCGATTCGAGAAATTCTCAAGGTCACCGAACGGCCGGAGGTCATTTCGTTCGCAGGCGGACTGCCATCACCAGCGACGTTTCCTGTCGATCGCTTGAGTGCAGCCTGCCAGGAGGTGCTCGCGAAAGCCCCTTCAGCAGCGCTTCAGTACGGTCCGACCGAGGGGTATTTGCCTTTGCGCGAGTGGGTGGCCGCTCGTCATGCGGTCGATGTCGATAACGTGCTGATCACGACAGGCTCCCAACAAGGGTTGGATTTGTTGGGGAAGGTATTGATCGACGTCGGCAGCCGCGTGCTCGTCGAAACGCCGACGTACTTGGGCGCGCTGCAAGCATTCTCATTGAGCGAGCCGCGGTTCGTTTCAGTGTCCTCGGACGACGATGGGATCGTGCTGGAAGCGCTCGCGCCCGAGCTTGCACGCCGCGCGCGGTTTTTCTACTGCTTGCCGAACTTCCAGAATCCAACTGGACGAAGGATGCCGGGCGCGCGTCGCCAAGCGTTGGCGAGAATTGCGGACGATGCCGGCTTGCTGTTGATCGAAGACGATCCTTACGGCGAGCTGTCGTACAGCGGCGAGCGTCTGCCAACGCTGCATTCGCTGAATCCCGACGGCGTCGTGTACTTGGGCTCGTTCTCGAAAGTGCTCGCGCCGGGCTTGCGCGTCGGATACTTGATCGCACCCAAACCCTTGCTTCGCAAGTTGGTTCAAGCGAAGCAGGCTGCGGATCTGCACACTCCGAGCTTCAATCAACGCGTCGTGCACGAGGCGGTCAAGGACGGCTTTCTCGATGCACACATCCCGACCATTCGTGCGCTGTACGCCTCGCAATGTCGCGCGATGCTCGAAGCGTTGTCGAGGCACTTCCCGAGGACGGTGACCTGGAATCGTCCTGCCGGCGGCATGTTCATTTGGGTGAAGCTGCCTGAACACATCGACGCCATGGCTCTGCTGGATAAAGCCGTCGTGGCGAACGTCGCGTTCGTGCCCGGAGCGCCGTTCTTTGCCAATGAACCGCAACGGAATACGTTGCGCCTGTCGTTCGTGACAGTACCAACCGACAAGATCGAGGAGGGCATCGCCCGCCTAGGCAGACTCATTGCGGGCGAATGCTGATCGGACGAAAGTGAAACTTCGCTGCGTACGGGTTGCGTCGGCAACAAGACCGGTGTAAGACAGGCCAGGCGCGGACCATGTAGCGGCGCACACCCCGCGCTTTCATTTTCACCGCTCTCGATCAGCAGAGGAG
>DATCLP010000642.1:0-2650 GCA_036563855.1 Steroidobacteraceae bacterium
GTGCCGTGCTTGCTTCCATGATCAGCGGAGCTCGTAAAGGTAGGCAGCCATGTCGCGCGCATCCTGTTCGCTCATCGGAACCGCCGGCATGCCCGTCTGCGGCGCCAGCGCAGGCGGATCGAGCAGCCAGCGCACGAGTAGTTCAGGCTGATTCGGAAACTTGCCCGCGATGTAAGGCCGCGTTGCGAAGGCATCGAGCGGGGGCCCGACCTGACCGACCGCGCCCGCAACCCCAGGAATCGAGTGGCATGCGCCGCATTGGAGACTTGCGAGCACGGCCTCGCCTCGATTCGCATCGCCGGCGTACACGCGCACCTCGGGACGCGGGCTCTCGATGCAAGCGTCGAGCGATGCGGCGAGCATCGCAATGGCGACGCGACTCAACAGGCGCTCATTCATCGGTCTCGAGCAGATAGCGCGCCATGATCTGCGCATGCGCCTCGGTGACTTCGAGGTCCGGCATCAGGGTTGCCGGGCTCACGCCTTGCGGATCGCGAATCCACCGAATCAAGTTCTCCTCGGTATTCGGCAATACGCCGGCGATCATCTTGCGACGCGACCAATTCGTGAGCGGCGGCCCGATGCGCGCATACGGACCGACGAGGTCATCGATGATGTGGCACGTGTCGCAGGAATACTGGCGCAGCGTGATTTGCGCCAACTCCTTCGAGTACGGCGGCGCTCGAACCGGTCTCGGACACGAGACTTCCTGAGCTTCCGCTGCAAGCTGTTCGTAAGACGCGCGGGTCTGCTGCGGCAAGAACCGTACGAAGAGCACTGTCGACCAGATCCCCTCTTCGGAGATCGCGAACTCCCAGGCCGGCATTCCCGACATGCGGATGCCCTTCTTGATCACATAGAACAAGTGATGCGCCGGCCACTCGCGACCCGATTGCGCCAAGTTGCTCGGACCGGGCAACTGACCGCGCCCCCACGACGCGCTTGGAATACCGGGCGCTCCGTGACAGCTGATGCAGTGCTGTCGATAGCACGCATATCCCACCTCGATGCTCGCCACGTGTGAGAGATCGGGAACGACGATGTCGTCCGCCGCCGCCGCAACGGAATACTTGAGCCCCGTTTCGAGCAGGCGATACGTAATCCAAAAATGCTGCTTCGTCGCGGCGGTGCTATAGGCGCCCGACAGCAAGATGACCAAGGTGCCGAATGCGCCTGACAAGAGCAGCGCGCACGCCCCGATCGCAATGAACAGGATCTTGTAGCGATGCGGAATCTTCGCGCGGGCCACGGCCGTTCACTCGCGAAGCGCGAGGGCGGCGAGCCCGCCGATCCCGAACAAGGCGGCGAAGCAGCCTGCAATGAGCGCACGATGTTTCGTGAGCCGCCACTGTTTGCCGCCGTCGCGCGCAAGCAACGCGAGCTTCGCGCCCGGACGTGCGAACTCGCGCGCCGTTGTCCGGTCGATGCTGCCCGAAGCACCCGTAATCACGACGTCGTCCGTCTGTTGTTTCATCGCCTACCGCATCGCGTCGAAGGACGCTATGAGGCACGCGCGCGCCCCGATCAAAGTTCCGCGTTCGCCCGACGTCGGCAATCGTGTGCAAATGTTGCACTGACCGCGATCCTTTCCTGAACGCGCAGCACGGATGGCGGCAATCGAGAGCCGGTCGCTTTCGAAGTGATTCGCCCGTTCGAGCGCTCGCTTTTAGACCCAGAACAAACGCTCGATCCTCGCGACGAGTGCGCGCATACTGGGAAGTCGCAATTGCGCGAGCAAAATAACTGTAAGAGACTCGCGTGAGGGGTATCCCTCCACACTTACGAAAACAGTCGCAAATGCAGGCGTTTCCAGCGGCCGCGTCTCCTCGCGCGGCACGCAGCTCCGGCCTCTTGCAACGATGCGCGTACGGGACGGCGCGAGAGTCGTCTTGCGCGCGAGTCCGTGTTGCAAGCGATTGTGAGCTTTGTGTCGCAACACGCGCGGGATGCGCCGTTTTTTCTACCTCGCTGCGCCGGATCTGACGATGTCGACTCGCGTACTCATCGTCGATGACAACGAGGATTCACGGAACATCCTCTTGATGATCTTGAGCATGCACGGATTCGAAGGGATCGAAGCGCGTGACGGCAACGATGCGCTCGAGCAAGCCCGGGCATTCAAACCTGCTGTCATCGTGACGGATATCTTCATGCCAGGACTCGACGGCATCGATCTGACCCGCAGGCTGCGCGATGACCGCGAGCTGGCTGGCATTCCGGTCGTCGCGCAGACGGCGTACGTGAATGCCATCGAGACGCATCGGGATTTGTTCGCAGCAGTGCTCGAGAAGCCCTGCCAGCCGTCCGAGCTGCTCGCGACGCTGGACGCGCTCGGTATCACCGCCGAGGCGACGTAGCCACCCGACCGCGACCCCGTTCGACGCCCGACTCACACATATATATGTGTGCGAGCGCCGGGATTATGCCGAAATCGCCAGCCGCTCCTGGTGATAGAGCCTTGCCGCGAAGATCCACAGAATCAGCCCGAGTGCCAAGTTCGTCCCCATGTACACCGTCCACTCCGTGAGCGTTACGGCTTCGCTGCGCACGAGCCGAAGGATGAGCTGATTCTGCGCGAGGAATGGCACGGCGAACTGCCATAGCTGATTCTTGATCGGATTCACCAGCAACAAGAAAGTCGGCACGATGG
>DATCLP010000643.1:0-1819 GCA_036563855.1 Steroidobacteraceae bacterium
GATCACTCGCTTCGCCGACGCCAAGCCGTATGTCGCACCGAAGCACTTCGACATGCGATCGCTGCGTCTGCAGGGCTTCGACGCCAGTGCGTCGCAATTCGCTTGGGTCGGGTTGTCGCATTTTCTGCCGGGCGGCGGCGCACAGATGGATTCGAGCCCGCTCGAAAAAATCTATGTCGTGCTGGCCGGCTCGGTGACCGTGGAGCTCGGCGACGGGTCAACGCACGTGCTGCACGCCATGGATAGCTGCTTCATTCCAGGCGGCGAGGCACGCGCGGTACGCAACTACGGCAATGAGGTCGCGACGATGCTCGTCGTGATGCCGCATCCGGAGCCGCGGCCGTGAGCCTGCCGAAAATCGACACGACCCGGCTGTTCGACATCGCCGGCAAGTCTGCGATCGTGATCGGCGCGACGGGCGCGTTCGGTCAGGTCGCTTGCGCGACGCTCGGTCGTGCCGGCGTCAAGCTGACCGTCACCGCCGGCAAGACCGATACACTTGCACTTCTCAAAGCGGATCTCGAGGCGGCCGGTATCACGGCAAATTCCGTCGCGCGTCGACCGGACACCGAGGCCGACTGCGACGAGATCGTACGCGCCGCAGTGAATGCCTATGGAGGCGTCGATATTCTCGTCGTCGCATCCGGCATGAACGACGTCGCTCCGATTCAGGACATGAGCCCCGAACGCTTCGACAACGTGATGCGCGCGAACGTCGATGGCGCCTGGCTGATCGCGCGCGCCGTCGGCAAGCAAATGATCGCTCAAGGGCGAGGCGGAAAAGTCGTTTTCACCTCCTCCGCGCGCGGCAAGCTCGGACATCCAGCCGGCTATTCCGCGTATTGCACGTCGAAGTCCGCGGTCGACGGGCTTACGCGCGCGCTCGGCTGTGAGTGGGGCAAGCACGGAATCACGGTCAATGCGATCGCGCCAACGGTGTTTCGCTCGCCGTTGACCGCCTGGATGTTCGCCTCCGATGAGCGAGCGACGAAGGTGCGCGAGGGATTTCTCGCGCGCGTACCGATTGGTCGTCTCGGAGAGCCGGAAGATCTTGCCGGTCCGCTGCTGTTTCTGTGCTCCGCCGCATCGAACTTTCACACGGGGCACATCGTGTACGCAGACGGCGGTTACACCGCCGGGTGATGATGCAGGTTGCAGTCATCGGCGGCGGCTTGATGGGTGTGGGCATCGCTCAAGTCTTCGCCGTCGCAGGCTACCGTGTAAACGTTTTTGAGCCGATCGAGCATCTGCGCGCCACCGTGCGGCAACGCGCCGCGGACAATCTGTGTGCCATCGGTCGAGACTCGAGTGCCGCTGACCTCATCGACACACCCGTCGATCTGCCTTCGACCATCTCACAAGCCGAGTTCGTCACGGAGGCCGTGCCCGAGAAGCTTGCGCTCAAGCGCGAAATCTTCGCGGAGATCGTCCGTCACGCGCCGCGCTCCGCGATCCTCGCGAGCAACAGTTCCGTCATTCCGATCACTCGCATTGCCGACGGACTCGACACCGCCGAGCGCATCGTCGGCACGCATTGGTGGAATCCTGCGCCGCTGATTCCACTCGTCGAAGTCATTCAGGGCGAACGCACCTCCGAATCGACGATCGTCGCGACGATGCTCCTGCTGCGCCGAATCGGGAAACGGCCTGCGCATATCAAGAAGGATATCGCCGGCTTCGTCGCGAATCGGCTGCATCACGCGTTATGGCGCGAAGCGATAGCGATGGTCTCGGCAGGTGTGTGCGACGCCGCCACGCTCGACGAGTGCGTGAAGAGCAGCTTCGGCCTGCGACTGCCGGTCCTCGGACCGCTGGAAAA
>DATCLP010000644.1:0-6374 GCA_036563855.1 Steroidobacteraceae bacterium
AGAGGTATTGGATGCGCTCAATGCTGCGATCACCGCGAGCAACGCCGCTGCAACCGAAGGTCCTCCCTTGGCGCTGCTCGTTGCGCCCACGGAGTCGGCTTCCGGATTCTTCTCGATCGACGAGGAGACGAACGCGGCTTATCTGCAAGCGAACTTCGCAACTGAGTTCGCCGGTTGGCCCGTCCGCGGCAATCTTGGCGTGCGCTGGCTGAGAACGTCGCTTTCCTCGGTCGGCAACAATGTCTCGAACGGCGTGGCGGCCGAGCGGATTGTCAAGAAGAGCTCGTACGACTTCTTCTTGCCACGCTTGAATGTGACCGTGCATCCGACCGACAGCTTCCTGGTCCGTGCAGGCATCGCACGGGACATCCGCCGCCCCGACTTCGACATGCTGTCGACGTCGGTGTCGTTCGGAACATCGCCGAATGCGCCGGTCAACGTGGGCAATCCGGATCTCGTCCCGGAAGTCGTTTGGTCGTTCGATCTCTCGGGCGAGTATTACTTCACGCCGTCGAGCGTGATCAGCATCGGCGTCTTCCACAAGAAGCGCACGAATTTGTTCGCGGCTCGTCAGGAAGATCCGGCGCCGAATCTGATCGACGGCCAGCTCAACATCGACATCACACCGCCTTGCGAAGAGGGCGGTATCTACAACCCGATCGCCAACCGAAACATCAACAATCCGATTCAGGGCATCGGTATCTGCGTGCCGTTGGCTTCGATCTTCAACGTGGGCGGCTCCACGACGCAAACGGGCGTCGAGGTCGCGTTCCAGCACGATCTCTCGGCCTACGAACACGTGCTCGGGTTTGCGTCCGGATTCGGTTTCATCGGCAACTTCACCTATCAGGAGAGCGGCGGCTCGGCGAAGGAGTATCGCAAGGCCGACGGCCCGAGAAACGTGCTCACGCTCCTGGGATTCCCCGAGGCGTACGACAAGATCACGCTGCCGAACCTCTCGGAGAAGGCCTATAACGCCACGCTGTACTACGACAAGTACGGGCTGAACGCGCGCGTGCGATATACGTGGCGGTCGAGCTTCGTTTCGGAGGACAGCTTCTTCTTCGGTCTGCCGCGCATCAACGCGGCACGAGGACAGCTCAACGCCAGCATCCAATACGCGATCAACGACAACTTCTCCGTGGGCGTTGAAGGAATCAACCTCCTTCGAGAAGATGCCAACCAGTACTGCATCAACGACCGTGCGCTGCTGTGCTTCCAGGGCCTGACGGATCGTCGGGTGACCGCCGGCGTGAGCATGAGGTTCTAGGCTGGAGGGCCGGGCGGCTCGATCGAGCCGCCCGGATCGCTGCGACTCGAGAAGGGCGGATGAGACCGTTATTCATCGTTCTTGCATGTCTGATCGGTGTCGCGACACATGCGCGTGAGACGCTCGTCAGATCGCAAGCCGAGTATCACGAGGCGTTGAAGACGCTTCGCGCCGGAGACACGATCGTTCTCGCGAAAGGCGAGTGGCGAGACTTCGAGGTGCTGTTCAAGGGCAACGGCACCGCAGAGCGGCCGATCACCTTGACGGCGGAGACCAAGGGTCAGGTCATTCTCACCGGGCAGTCCAATCTACGTCTGGCGGGCGAGTATCTCGTCGTTTCCGGCCTCGTGTTCAAGAACGGCTATTCGCCGACGGACACCGTCATTGCGTTTCGCTCAGGCGACGAGTACGCGAATCACAGCCGCGTGACGGAGGTAGTCATCGATCGGTTCAACAAGCCGGACCGCACCGAGTTCGACATCTGGGTCGCGATGGACGGCAAGCACAACCGTTTCGACCACAATCATCTCGAAGGCAAGAGCAATCAGGGCGTAACGCTCGCCGTGCGGCTGGACGGTCCGCAGAGCCAGGAAAACCATCATCGCATCGATCACAACTATTTCGGCCCGCGACAGACGCTCGGTTCGAACGGCGGCGAAACCATCCGTATCGGCACGAGTCACTACTCGCTCACCAACTCGTTCACCGTCGTCGAGAACAACTACTTCGACCGCTGCGACGGCGAGGTCGAGATCGTGTCGAGCAAGTCGGGCGGCAATGTTTTTCGAGGCAATGTCTTTTTCGAGTCCCGCGGCGCGCTGACGCTGCGGCACGGTAATGACAATGTCGTCGAGGGTAACGTCTTTTTCGGCAATCACGTGGAGCATACGGGCGGCATCCGCGTGATCAACAAGCGCCAGACGGTGCGCAACAACTATTTGTACGGCTTGACCGGCCATCGCTTCGCCGGTGCGCTGGTCGTCATGAACGGCGTGCCGAATTCGCCGATCAATCGCTATCACCAGGTCGAGGATTCAGTCATCGAGCACAACTCGATCATCGAAAGTGCGCATATCGAGCTGGCGGCAGGCGCCGATGAGGAGCGCTCTGCGCCGCCGATTCGCACGCGTTTCAGCAGCAATCTGCTTTACAACGAAGACGGTCGAAACATCATTGCAGTGCACGACGACGTGAGCGGCATTCGCTTCGCCGGCAACATCGTTCATCGAGCAGCGGAGCTACCCATCAAGGCCGGATTCACGACCCGCGACATCGAGCTCACAAAGGCGGAGAACGGATTGCTATATCCCGTGGGAGTGAAAGCGGGCGCCAGTCGCAAGCTCCAGGTGCTCGACAAGAACGCAACCGGCGTGCCCTGGTACCCGAAGGCGGATCGGAAGGAGCGCTTCGACACGGGCGCGAAGATCTCGGCGACGGATGCGGGTTCGCTCGCCAAAGCCGTCGTGCGCGCCCAACCAGGAGACATCATCGAGCTCGCTGCCGGTAAGTACGTCGTCGAACGTACGTTGATCGTCGACCGGCCGTTGACCATTCGTTCTGCCGATGCAGGGCAGCGCGCCCGCCTCGAGTTCACGCGAAATGCGCTGTTCGAGATCGCCGATGGAGGCAGCTTGAAGCTCGTCGGTGTCGATATCTCTGGCAAGGCGGCGCCGGACATGGCCGGAAACTCAGTCATCCGGACGAGCCGCTACTCGATGCTGAGCAACTACACACTCGAGGTCGAAGACGTCGTCGTCGGCGATCTCGACGTCAATCATTCGTTCAATTTTTTCGCGGCGGCGAAGAGCACATTCGCCGATCGCATTCGGATTTCCAGATCGACGTTCAGCAACATCACCGGTCACGTGTTGGTGTTGAACAACGAGACCGACGATCTCGGGCTCTATAGCGCCGAGTACATCACGATCGCCGATTCGAAGTTCGCCGACATCGAGGGCACGATCGCCGACGTTTATCGAGGCGGTACGGACGAAAGCACGTTCGGTCCGCACTTCGAGCTCAGCCGTTCGACGCTTCGATCGGTGGGATCGGGCAAGAGAAACAAGACGCAGGCCTCCGTGCGGCTGCTGGGTGTGCAGCAGATCGACATTCGCAACAACACCTTTTCGGATAGTCGTCCCGTTCGAGTGACGCATACGGTCGGCGAGCCGAGCAGCCGGATCGTCGACAACCGATTCGTGAACACGCCGGAGCCCGAGGTCGATACGCTGTGATCCGGGCACTGGTGCAACTCAAGTTCGCAACCCTCGGGCTGCTTGCCGCGACGGCTTGCGCAATAGCCGATCCGCGATTGTTGCTATCGCCGGACGATGTGGCGCTCATCAGGGCCGAGCTGGATCCGGCATCGAGCTTCGGGAGGTCGGTGGCGGAGACGCGCGCGAAAGTCGACGCCTATTTCGAATCGACGCCTGATGTGCCCGTACCGAAGGATCCGGGCGGCGGCTACACGCACGAGAAGCACAAGCAGAACGGCATTGCCATTCACGATGCCGGAATCCTGTACCAGCTCACTGGAGATGCGAAGTACGCCGGTTATGCGCGGGACTTGCTGCTCGCATACGCAAAGCTCTACCCGACGTTGGGCAGGCACCCGGTCAAACGCTCCAGCACGCCGGGCAGATTGTTCTGGCAGAGCCTGAACGAATCGGTGTGGTTGGTGTACGCCATTCAAGGCTACGACGCGATCGCCGATGCGCTCACTCCGAAGCAGCGTTCGACGATCGAGCGCGGCCTCCTGCGCCCGATGGCGGATTTCCTTTCGGTGCAGTCCCCCGAGACATTCGACCGAATTCACAACCACGGTACGTGGGCGGTGGCCGCCGTCGGCATGACGGGCTATGTGCTCAATGACAGGGAGTACGTGCAGAAGGCGCTGTACGGGTTGAAGCGTGACGGCAAGGCGGGGTTCCTCAAGCAGCTCGATGAGCTGTTCTCGCCGGACGGCTATTACACGGAAGGGCCGTACTATCAGCGCTACGCGTTGATGCCGTTCATCGTGTTCGCGCGCGCGATCCACGCGAACGATCCGGATCTCCAGATCTTCGACTACCGCGACAGAATCTTGCTGAAGGCGATCTACGCGTGCGTCGATCTTTCCTATGCGGGATTGCTGTTCCCGGTTAACGACGCGATCAAGGACAAAGGCCTCGACACGATCGAGTTGCGCTACGGGATTGCGACAGCGTATGCGCTGACGAGCGATCCGACGCTGCTGTCGATCGCGCAGATTCAGCACCCGTATGTGCTGACCGGCGACGGCTATCGGCTTGCCAAGGCGGTCGACGCCGGTCTCAGTAAGCCCTATCGGTACCGTTCGAAGGTCTTTCGCGACGGGCCGACAGGCGAGCAGGGCGCATTGGTCGTCTTGCGCAATGGCGAGCAACCGAACCAACAAGCGTTGGTGTTCAAAGCGACCGCCCAAGGCATGGGGCATGGTCACTTCGACAAACTGACGTGGTTGTTCTACGACAACGGTCAGGAGATCGTCGCGGATTACGGCGCGGCACGTTTTCTCAACGTCGAACAGAAGGAGGGCGGCCACTACCTTCCTGAGAACGAGAGCTGGGCGAAACAAACGATTGCGCACAACACGCTCGTCGTGGATGAGCGCAGCCATTTCGGCGGCGATCTGAAAGTCGCTGAGCAGCATTACCCTGAGCTGCTGGTGTTCGAAAGCCGAGACGATATTCAGATCACGGGTGCTGTGATGCGCGACGCCTATTCAGGCGTCGAATTCAGGCGAACGATGGCGTTGCTCAACGGGATCGTCCCCGACCACCCGATCGTCGTGGATGTGCTCAACGTGGACAGCAAGACGGTACATCAATACGACTTGCCGCTGCACTTTGCCGGACAATTCATTTCGGCCAGCCCGGCACTAGACGCTCGAACCGAGAGTCTCGAACCGCTCGGAACGGCCGACGGCTATCGACATTTGTGGGTGCGGGCATCTGCATCCGTCGATGAGAACAAGAGTTTTTCGCTGACCTGGCTCAACAAGAATCGCTTCTACACCTATACCGCGCTCGCGCAGAACGGATTCGAGGTCTTGCTGACGCAGCTGGGCGCGAACGATCCGAGCTTCAATTTGCGCCACGATCAAGCGCTCGTACTGCGCGTGAAGGAGGCGCGAGGTCAGACGTTCTTGTCGGTTCTAGAACCGCATGGCGAGTACAACGGTGCGGCGGAGTACACGATCGGAAGCCGCAGCAACATCGCAGAGCTGCGGCGCTTTCGGGCGGAGGGTGCGGACATCATTCGCATCACGACGACCGGCGGTGCGCGCCATTACCTTGCGCTCTCCTACGACCCTCGGGCCGACGTGACTCACAAAGCCGCTGCCGACGGTCGCGACTTCGAATGGCGCGGCTACTACGCGGTGTTCGATCGGAGCGGAGACAAGCGATGACGCGCAATCGTTTTGATCGACGGTTCAGGGCGATGCGTGCCCATTTCTTTCCAGCAGGGCGGCAATGAATACCAAGAATCTCAGATGGGTCGTCGTGACGCTCGTCGCCATTGCGACGGTCGTCAACTACATCGACCGAAACGCCCTCGCGGTCATGTGGCCCGGGATGTCCGAAGACCTCGGCCTCGACAAGGCAGACTACGCGAACATCGTCTCCTTCTTCATGATCGGCTACGCGATCGGCCAATCCGTATTCGGAAAGATTTTCGATGCGATCGGCACGCGGCTGGCATTCGTGTTGTCGATCGTCGTGTGGTCCCTCGCGATCATGGCGCACGCGGTCGTGAGAACGTTCAGCGGACTGAGCGTCGTGCGATTCGTCTTGGGCGTGGGAGAGGCTGGTAACTGGCCTGGCGCGACGAAAGCCAATGCGGAGTGGTTTCCAATCAAGGAACGAGCGCTCGCTCAGGGCATCTTCAATTCGGGCGCGTCGCTCGGTGCAGTGATCTCGGCGCCCGTGATCGCACTTCTCTACACGCAATTCGGCTGGAAGGGCGCGTTTCTGGTCGCAGGTGCGCTGGGTTTCATTTGGCTGCTGCCGTGGGTCGTGATCTACAAGGCGCCACCGGAGCGCCATCCATGGCTGTCGTCGGAAGAGCGCGAATACATTCTTTC
>DATCLP010000645.1:0-2841 GCA_036563855.1 Steroidobacteraceae bacterium
CTTCAACCGGGTGCCGCTGAACCATGTCGTGACCGGGAAGGGCAGCAGCGACGGCGCGCCGGGCCGATCCGGGATCGAGCGTCGCAAGCTTTTCGACGATCAGGCTCGCCTTGTGGCGGAAGAACATCGTCTTGTTGTCGACGAAGTCGCTGTTGACGAAGAACGTGGCGGGTATGCCGCGACGCTTCAGGATCGGGGCGACCACTTCACCGGCCTCGCGCAGTCCATCATCGAAGGTAAGAAGACAGGTGTCCGCGGGAGGAGTGCCATGGGCAGCGAGGACCGCCACAAGCTCGTCGAGGCCGATCGGCCGATATAGCTTCAGGAGCATGTCGAGATCGCGCTCGAACTGTCGTGGAGTCCTGTAGGCGTAGAGATGGCGTATGTGCGGCAGTTGCGCGTCGCTGACCACGTGCGCATAGAACACCGCGAAACGGCCCGTCAGCCGCGAGAGCAGCGGTTGGAGCAATGGGACCGAGGCTACCGTCCCGATGATCGCGCGTCTCACCCCTTCCACCGAATGCCTCGCCGTGGCGGTCGAATGGCACGCTGCCGTTTCCTCAGCATACGAGCCCGATACGGGCGCCCCCTGCCACGTGCCAGTGGGATTACTTCCAACTCGTGGCCATCCACTTAATTGCCGTGACAGTCGAAACCCGACGCGGTCGCACGACTTTCCAACCTACGGCAGAACGAGACGCCTCGACACGACGGCGCCTGCGGACTTGCAGTTTTCGGTGCTCGGTTGTGTCGGGCGGCCCGTCAAGAGCCTGCTTGTTCTCGCTTAATGGTCATGAGGCACATGTGGCCGGTCTTTGCAATTCGCGGTCATTACACATGCTTCGGGCCGACACATCCGCAATCGATCCCGTGCCGACGGCGCGGTCCAACGAGTTTGCCTCCCTTGCGATTATTAGGAAGCCTGCGTGCCAAAGAGGCGAGCGTGACAACGATAAGATTCGGGCGATTCGAACGAAAGTGTAACTATCGACGTCGCGACGCGATGATAGTCTGATATTCAACGAAACATTGAATATTTCACCGATAATACTTTTAGTCGCGCGCAGCAGCAAAGATCTCGGTCCGGCGCCCAGCTGTTAGGAGCAACCGCGGGGGGACAGGACGTGGCCCAAGCGACGAATACTTCCGCGCATGCCCGAGCCGGTGATCGGTCCCTGGCAAATCATGGGGGTGTCGCGCGCCGCGTGCGGATTTCGGACGAGATATTCGTCGGTCTCGTCATGATCGCAGACGCCTTGGCGATCGCGGCAGTCGCCGCGGCGGTGTTCGTCGTCTATCTGCACGGTGTCGTCGAGGAAAGCGGTGCAGACCCGCTGCGCTATACGGCAGCGACTCTGCTGGGCGCCGGGTTGACGGTCCACCGTCTCAACTCGTCCGGTGCCTACGAATTCGGCGAACTCCAGAACGTCAGGAGGCAGCTGCGGTCGATGCTCACGGCATGGACCGCCACGATCGTCATCCTGATCGTCGCTGGCTTTCTTCTCAAGCTCTCGGATGAGTTCTCACGCGTCTGGCTTGTAAGCTGGTATGTCGCGAGCGCCGGATCGCTCGTCGGGATCCGGTTTTGTGCGGCGAGAGTACTTCGGCAATGGACCACGACGGGCCGGTACTTTCGGGCGGCAGTCGTCGTCGGCGCCGGCGAGCTCGGTCAACGTTTCGTTCGATGGGTTGTGGAGAATCCGGGCGCCGGCATGCGCATCGTCGGTATCTTCGACGATCGCCTTACGCGGGTCGCCAATCCCGTACAGGGGATTCCGGTGTTGGGATCCGTGCGCGACCTCGTCGAGTACGGACGTCGATCGCCGATCGACGTCGTCGTCATCGCACTTCCGCTGTCGGCGGAACGCCGAATCCTTTCCCTCATCGGAATTCTTCGGATTCTGCCGGCCGATATCCGTTTGTTGAGCGACTCGATCGGATTCCGGCTTCGGAAGTACACGATCTCTTACGCGGCAGGTATTCCGACCATCAACATCGCCAACCGGCCGATCGCCGGCTGGAGTCTGGTCGCGAAACGCGCACTCGATGTCACGATCGCGTCGTTCGCGTTGACCATGCTGCTTCCCGTTCTCGCCGCAATCGCCGTTCTCGTCCGGCTCGACAGCCCCGGGCCCGTGCTCTTCCGCCAGCAACGCCTCGGATTCAACAACAATACCTTCTTTATCTATAAGTTTCGCACGATGCGCGTCGAGGCAACCGACACCAATGCCGAGAAGCTGGTGCAGCGCGACGACGCGCGCGTCACGCGCGTCGGCCGGATCTTGCGCCGTACGAGCCTCGACGAATTGCCGCAGCTCTGGAACGTGCTGAAGGGCGACATGTCGCTGGTCGGACCGCGGCCGCATCCGTTGCGCGCAAAGGCGGCTGACAGGCTGTATCACGAGGTCGTGGCCGAGTATGCGATGCGCCACCGGGTGCGGCCCGGTATCACCGGATGGGCCCAGGTGAACGGCTGGCGCGGCGAAACCGACACCGTGGAAAAAATCCAGAAACGGGTCGAGCACGACCTCTACTACATCGACAACTGGTCGATATGGTTCGACATATGGATTCTGCTCCTTACTCTCGTGAAAGGTATGACCGGGCGGAACGTGTATTGAGCGGGACGAGTGCCCGCACACAGCCATCTTTCCGGAAGCGCTTCGGCGAAATGACATGAGGTGCGTCGCGGTCATCAGTTATTTGCATCGGAGGCGCCGGCTTCATGGACACGCATGGTGACGAAACGGGGCCGAAGCAGAAGTCACAGTGAGCCATTCGACCGACGTGACTTTCCCAGGGCTGACACGGCCGTTCGCCTTTGACCGATGTGCGAAAGGA
>DATCLP010000646.1:0-7613 GCA_036563855.1 Steroidobacteraceae bacterium
CGATCGTTGCCCAACACGCCGACATAAAGCTCGCGACCTTCGATGTACTCTTCGACGAGCGCGTCCGAGTTCGTCTGCTCGTGAATGAACTCGATGCGTTCCTTCAACCGCTCCGGATCGTGGACGATCGAAGCCTGCGCGATACCGAGCGATGCATCCTCGGTCGCCGACTTCACGAACAGCGGAAACTTCAGCTTGCGCGGAACTTTGTAGCGCTGACCCCGCCGGAACAGCGCAAAACCCGGCGTCGGAATGCGGTGATATGCGAGGATCTGTTTCGACAAGACCTTGTCGCGCGAGATCATCATTCCGCGCGGGTTGCAGCCGGTGTAGGGCTGACGCATCAGCTCGAGAAACGCGACGACGTGCTGATCGTACGTGACGATGCCTTGGAATTCCTCGAGCAGATTGAACGCGATGTCGGGCTTCCATTCCATGATCGCGGTACGCAGGTCCGAAAGATTGTCGCTGAGACCCAGCGCGCGCACGGTGTGTCCCGAGCGCGTCAGACACTGCATCACGTCGTACTCAGTTTGGAACTCGTCGATCTCCTTTTCCGTATAGCCCTCCAGGCTTTCCGGCGGCACGAGGCTCTCGTGCATCAAGACCAGTACGCGCAGCGGTTTCATAGGGCATACCGCTCGCGGTCGCGACGTAGGATATCCATGAGGATGCGCTCCAATACGCCGAGAACGGCGCGCTTAGCTTCGCGTTGAGAGGTATCCACGACGAGATCGAGCTCGCGGCATCGATGAATGACGGTGCGCAAGACGTGGTGAACGAGATATGGATGGAGCCGCGAGCGTCGGATCAACAAGCGCTCAAGCTGCGGTCGAACTTGACGAACGAATCGACTGGCCTGCATCAAGCGTTTTCCCTTGCGGCGTTTGCCGAAGATGCGCTTCAGACGCAAATCATAGGCGCTCGGCGTCTCCAATTCATAACGCGCCCGCTGAATCTTGTAATGGTCCGCTAGAGTACGCCGATTTTCGCTGAGCGGCTCGATTTCGATGCGATTGACGACGACGGGACGTTCGCCGCGAATCGATTCCATGAGCTGATCGACGTATTCGAGCTTGCGAAGCGCCGGCCAGTCTGCGTAATCGCGCCGCCATCGAGCCTTCGGCTGCATCCACACCGCGAACGTCTCGGCAAAATCCTCGGTCGGGTGGCTTTGCGCATACCAATGACCGAGATGCAGCACGTAATTGCGGCTTGCCGGACGTGCGCGGTAGATGTCCGGGTACGGCCGCGACGCTTTGCCGAAGATTCGCCGCCAGCCTTTGCGACGACGCAACCGAAACGCATTGTCGAGCGCATGTGCGAGCTCGTGGCGCAGGATTCTGAGCAACCAGTTTGCGTTGCCGCCTTCAACCTGAGCCATCTGCTTGCGCTCGAGGCGCATCAAGCGGGGATGTGCCATATAGAACGGTACGGCAATGCCGGGAACGCCGTCCGGAGAAAACCATTCGGTCGACAGCCACAAGTGCGGACGAAATCGGATGCCGCGGCGACGCAGATCGCGCTCGAGCTTGCGCATGTGGCGCTCGACGGCCGTGTTCTTGAGCGACAGACGCAAATCGCAAAAACGTTTCTTCAGCAGCTCTTCATCGCTCAAGCGCACCCAAGCAGGCTCGCGCTTGCGTACCACCCGGCGACGGATTCTCTTCTTCTTCCGAGCAGCCATGAGCTAACGCGCGAAACGAGCAGCCAAATTGCAAAGCGTTTCCCGCTCCGCCAATGCGCGGCGCCATTCGATCGGCACGGCGCGGCTGCCGTAGAAGGCACCGGCCAGTGCGCCGACGATTGCGCCGCACGTGCTATGCGTGCGAGCCGCCTCGCGCACGGCCGCCTCGAACGAATTCGTAAACCGGAAAATATCGAATGCGCTCACGAGCAAGCCGGGCGCACTGTCGCGAGGTTCGACGGGCCGCCAATCGCCTTTCAAGAATTGCGCGAGCGGCGGTTTCAAGGCCCGACCTGCAAGCGCTTCGCGTACGGCACGCAATCCGATCAGATCCATCTTCGGAGCGCCTTGCAGCGCCGCGCTCAAGGTCGTCGCCAGGATGCGGCAGGCATCGAGCACGATTGGCGATTGCTGCGTCGTCCGCGAAACTTCGACCGCCAGCTCCGCAGCAGCACGCGCGTCTCCTCGCGCGAACAGCGCAGGCGCAAGCGATCGTGCGAGCGAATGAGGATCGAGATTGTTCGGATCGTGCGATCCTGCGTTCGGCTTGCGCGACCATTGCCATACGGCCAACACACGTTTGAGCTCCGCCGGTACGCGCGACTGTACGCCGGGTTGCTGCGTCCACGCCAGATACCGTCTGAGCTCGTCGTTCGGTTCGTGCCGTCCGTGGGCGAGCAGACTTTCTGCAACGGCAATCGTCATTGCAGTATCCGCCCCCGTCGGCCAGGTCTCCAATCGTTTCGAATCGGTAAGCCATGCGGCCTCGCTGAGGCCATGCTCCGTTGTCGCAATCACCGCACCCTCGCCTATCGCGAGCCCGATCAAAGCACCCTCGGCGCGTTGCACAGCTGCCGAGCCGGAAATACTCGCCGCCGCCCAGTTGTGCACGAATTCGACTTGCTCTTCCGTTTCGGGGACGCTCGGCCAGCTGCGCGCCCGCGAACAGCGCCGCCACAACGTTTGCAGCCGTTCGAGCGCCGCAGGAGCATCGAGGCCTCTGTGAATCAAATAACAAGCCACGGCCATTCCGGTCCGTCCGATGCCGGCTCGACAATGCACATACACGCGACGGCCCGCATCGAGATCGCCCGCGATCGTCTCAACGATGTCCATCATCGTCGCCGGCGAGTCGGGAACGCCGTGGTCGACGATCGGGAAGCGCCGATGCACGACGTCGAAGGCGCCGAACTGCCCGAGCTCCGAGTGATAGGGCGGTAGCTCACCCTCCGCTGTGAGATCGATGAAGCTCGTAATCCCTGCTTGCAACAGCGCCTGCAACCGGCTGGCTGCGTCGGGCCGGCTTGCACCTGGATATTCGCCCGCGAGCAGCCAGCCAGGCTCCACCCAGTAGCTGTTGGGCACAGGCGTTTGAGGCCAGTCGGAGTCGGAACCGAAGAAAAACTTGATCACGGGAGGATCATAACGATGAGCGCGCGGCGAGGTCACGGGCGTAGCCCGCGGCCTGGCAAGGCTGTAGCCTAGGCCAACTCATACCAAGAAGGATGTCCAATGTCCTCAGTGCTGCAGCGATTGTTCGCGGTTCGGTCGGTTGACGCCATCGTTCAGGATCTCGAGAAGAGTCCGCCGCTCAAGCGCGTGCTGACGGCCAAGTCCCTGACGGCCATCGGCCTCGGCTCGACGATCGGCACCGGCATTTTCATTCTCACGGGCACCGTCGCCGCGAACCATGCCGGACCCGCGCTGACCCTTGCGCTGCTCATTGCGGCCATTGGCTCCGGACTTGCTGCCATCTGCTACGCCGAGTTCGCGGCCATGATTCCCGTGTCCGGCAGCGCGTATACGTACGCATATGCGACGCTGGGAGAAGCGGTCGCGTGGTTCATCGGCTGGAATCTGTTCCTCGAATACATGATGTCGGCTTCCGCCGTCGCAGTCGGATGGTCCGAGTATGTCGTCAATCTGCTGGGCGATTGGGGCGTGCACTTTCCGCAAGCACTGACCAATGCGCCGTTCGGCAAGACCGAAGACGGCACGCTCGGGTTGACCGGCGCGATCGTCAACGTCCCCGCGGTGCTCATCATTCTGGTGCTCGGGTGGGTGTGCTACGTCGGCGTCCGCGAAACCTCCACGGCCAACAACATCATGGTCGTGATCAAAGTGGCCGTGATCGTCGTGTTCGTGCTCGCGGGCCTTGCGTTCGTCGACACGTCGAACTGGAGCCCTTACATTCCGCCGAACTCGGGCAAATTCGGAGAGTTCGGCTGGAGCGGTGTCCTCCAAGGCGCCGGCATCATCTTCTTCTCGTACATCGGTTTCGACGCTGCATCGACGACCGCTCGCGAAGCACGCAATCCGCAGCGCGATGTGCCGTTGGGCATTCTCGGCGCGCTCGGAATCTCGGCGGTGCTGTACATCGCGATGGCTGCGGTCATGACGGGCATGGTGCCCTATCCGCAACTCGATGCGCCGGCACCCGTGGCCGTCGCGCTCGACGCGCACCCTGAGCTCGCCTGGCTCGGCCATCTCGTCAAGCTCGGGGCAATCGCCGGCATGACTTCCGTCGTTCTGATGTCGTTGCTCGGTCAGCCTCGCATTCTGCTCGCGATGGCCGCAGACGGCTTGTTGCCCACAGCAGTCAGCAAAGTGCATCCGCGGTATCGAACGCCCCATGTTGCAACGGCCTGGACCGTGCTCGTGGCCGCGCTCATCGCCGGTCTGTTCCCGCTCGATGTGCTCGGCGAGCTGATCTCCATCGGTATTCTTCTTGCGTTCACGATGGTCTGTATCGGCGTGCTCGTGCTGCGCTTCACGCGGCCGGATCTCGAGCGTCCGTTCCGCGTACCTGCTGCACCGGTCACGTGCGTGCTCGGCGCAATGGTGTGCGGCGGAATGACGTATTTCCTCCCAGCCGATACATGGTGGCGGCTCGCGATCTGGACGTTGCTCGGCTTTTCGATCTACGCCTTGTACGGATACCGCCACAGCCGGCTGCGGACGGATGGAACTTGAAGCGCGCGTGCGCGCTTGATTCGCTTTCAACTCTCGATGCGCTTCGAGAATAGCCATGCGCAAACATTCAGTACCCGAAACTTCCGCGAGCGGTTACGACCTGCGTCCCTTGAGCCCCGCGCGACGCGAAGAGCTGGCGGCATCGCTCACACCCGAAGAGCGACGTGTGTTGCTCCACCAAGGCACCGAACCGCCGTTCTGCGGCACGCTGCTCCACAACAAGCAACCGGGACTCTACGCCTGCCGTCTTTGCGGCCTGCCCTTGTTCAAGTCGAATGCGAAGTTCGAATCGGGCACGGGTTGGCCGAGCTTCTACGAACCGTTCGATCCGGATCACATCCGCGAGCTGCTCGACGAAAGCCACGGAATGATTCGTACCGAGATCCGCTGCCAACGCTGCGACGGTCATTTGGGACACGTCTTCGAGGACGGCCCGCCGCCCACATACAAGCGCTACTGCTTGAATTCCGTATCGCTGGAGTTCTTCGCCGAGGGCGAGCAGCCCGTTCAGCGCACTAACTGAGCCGTCGTTGCGAGGCAGACGGTTTCAGGAGTCGGGCCAACGGAAAGTTATCTTCCGGTCGCGGCGAGCAATTCGCGGTAGCGCTTTGCGTTCTCGATGTAGTGCTCCGCGGCACGCGTGAGCATCTCGCGATCCTTGTCCGTGATCTCGCGCACCACTTTCGCAGGCGAGCCCATGACCACGACGCCGTCGGGCACGGTCTTGCGCGGCGGCACAAAGGCGCCCGCCGCGACTACGCTGAAGCTGCCGACCTTCGCGCCGTCCAGCACCATCGCACCGTTCGCAATCATCGAGCATTCGCCGACGGTGCACGAATGCAGGAATGCGCGATGTCCGATCGTGCAATTGGGTCCGATGACGACGGGCTCGCCTTCGTCGATATGAATGACCGAGCCGTCCTGGACGTTCGTGCCGTCGCCCAGCTCGATCCAATCCGTGTCGCCGCGAAGCACCGCGTTGAACCAGACGCTCGCCCAGCGGCCAAGCCGAACAGTGCCGATGACATCGGCGCTCGGAGCGACGAAAAACTCTTCGCCCACCGTCTCGATGCGCCGTTCGCCGAGTGTGTAGATCACATTGCCTCCTCAGCCGTGATGGCCTTTCGAGTCTTCGCGATGGGCTGCAAACGCGATCCGATCCAGCACGCCCATGAGGAGCGCCGAAACGACGAACGTGAGATGGATGAGCACATACCACATCAGCTTGTCGTTCGGCACCTCGCGAGCATCCATGAAGGCGCGAAGCAAATGAATCGACGAGATCGCGACGATCGACGAGGCGACCTTGAGCTTGAGCGAATTCGAATCGAGCTTACCGAGCCAGCCGAGCTTCTCGCCGTCCTCGTCGATGTCCATTTTCGAGACGAAGTTCTCGTAGCCCGAGAACATCACCATCACGATCAGGCTGCCGACCAGCACGAGGTCGACCATGGCCAAGAGGCTGAGAATGAGCTCGGCCTCCGGCGTGCGGGTGGGACCCGTCGTCGCGGCTTCTGCTGCGCCGGATGCGTGCGAGAGAATGTTCCCGAACACGTGGCCGAACACATTGAAGATTTCGGCAAAGAAAGTAATGCCGAGCGCGATCAGCGCCAGCGCCAGGCCGAGATAAACCGGCGCAAGAATCCAGCGGCTGGAGAACAGTAGCCGCTCCAGAAATCTCTCCATCAGTCGACGGCTCCGGAATTGGGTCAAAGAGGCACGAATTCTAACCGTCTTCCGGCTCCCGAACCCACTCTCGGCCTGCGCTTGGCGCGGTCGAACGACCGGCGTAGAGTCGGCTCGTGAGCGGAACACAAGGGAGACGCCCATGGAAATCACGCGGGCAAAGACGGGTGAAGTCACGGGAATCAGCGATTCCAACGGGTCGGCGTCGTCCGATGCGACGTCGCTGCGATTCGAACCCGCTCGCCTCAAGCTCGCGCGGTTGCACGCAAGAGGCGTGCCGCTGAGACAGGTCTGGGAGAGTCTCGCCCAAATCGTTACCGAAGCGCTCGATGTCGATCGCATCGGCGTATGGGTCGTCATCGACGAAGGCCGCGCAATCCGCTGCCGCTATCTCTACCAGCGCTCGAACAGAGAATTGTTTCAGGGCGCCGTGCTACGGGCACAGGACTTTCCCGCCTACTTCGAAGCGCTCGAAGCGCGTCGAACGATCACCGCGAGCAATGTCCTCGACTCCGACCTAACGCGAGAGCTTCAGCACGCCTACTTCGAACCGCTCGGCATTACCTCGCTCCTCGACGCGCCCATCTATGTCGACGGACGCGTCGTCGGCGTCGTCTGCCACGAGCACACCGGCGCGCCGCGCCAATGGAGCGGTGCCGAATGCGACTTCGTCAGCGCCGTTGCAGACAACATCGCCCGGCTCTACCAGGAGCACGAACGATCGAACGCGCAATCGGCGCTACGCATGTACGAGGCGCATTTGATGGAACTCCATCGTATGGAAGCGGTGGGTCGGATTGCCGCCGGCGTCGCTCACGACTTCCGCGGCATCCTGTCCGCTGCCAATGGCTTTGCGGAGCTGATTCGCCGCGTGCCGGACCTGCCGCCCAATGCCGATCGCTATGCGATGCGGATCATCGACGTCATGCAGCGCGGCCATCAACTCACTCAGGAGATCGTCAACTTCGGCAAGGACACGCCCGCCATGCCGCGCGTCGTCGACGTGGCGCGTACCGTCGAATCGATGCGCAACATGTTCGGCGTGTTGCTCGGCAATCGCGTGACGCTGACCGTGGAAACGAAACATCCCGTCAGCCGGGTCTTCATCGATCCTTCGCAGCTCGAGCGCACGCTGCTGAATCTCGTCCTGAACGCGCGCGATGCCATGCCTTCCGGCGGCCTACTCACGGTCACGGTGCGCGACGTTTCGATCGTAGAAGAAGACGAAGCTACGCAATACGTCGAAATCGCCGTGATCGACACAGGC
>DATCLP010000647.1:0-2540 GCA_036563855.1 Steroidobacteraceae bacterium
GGATCACCGTCGCTGCAGGGCTTGCGATCACCGGCCTGCTCGCGCTCGGAGGGTGGCTGCTCGCACGCCGCCTCGAGAAACCGATTTTCGAGCTCATCCGGTCGGCCGAGCGGATCGGCGAAGGCGACTACACGAGCCCGCATCGGGTCACGAGCAACACCGAGATCGCCGAGCTCGAAGTCGCGCTCGAACGCATGCGCCAGAAGCTGCGGCAGACGACGATCACCAAGGACTACCTCAATACCGTCTTGAACAGCATGAACGATGCCGTGCTCGTGACGTCGCCGAGCGGCATCATCAAGCGCGTCAACGAAGCAGCCGTGCGCTTGTTCGGTTACAGCGGGACGGAAATCTCCGGCAAGCCGTTCCTGACGCTGATCGCCGAGAACGAGCGCGAGTCCTTCAACAATCTGCAGGACGGCGGCATGGAAACGCGCGAGTCCGTCATTGCAACGCGCACCGGCCAGACGATTCCTGTGTCGCTCTCCCGTGCGCCGCTCAACGCAGACGATCCGCAATTCCAGGGCATGATCTTCGTAGTCCGCAACATCACGGACCGCAAGCGGGCCGAGCGCCGCATCCGCTATCTCGCGCGCTACGACGCACTGACGAAAGTGCCGAACCGCATGCAGTTCCAGCACATGCTGCAACAGGCGATCGCGCGGGCCCGGCGCAACGAGCGCGGCATCGTGCTGCTCTATCTCGACATGGATCGGTTCAAGGAAGTCAACGACACGTTCGGTCACGCAGCCGGCGACCGCACGCTCGAAGTGCTCAGCGAACGCTTGACGCACATCTTGCCGCGCGAGGCCGTCGTAGGACGGCTTGCAGGCGATGAGTTCGGCCTGTTCATCGAAGGCTTCGCGGAGAGCGAGGACGAGCGGGTGCAGGCGGCGAACCTCGCACGCATGGTGCTCGCCGAAGTCGGCAAGGCCTATTACGTCGATCAGCAGGAAGTGTTCTTGACCGCGAGCGTGGGCATCGCGTTCTGCCCGAAGGACGCCGACAACGTGATCGACCTGATCCGCAACGCCGATGCGGCGATGTATCACTCGAAACAAAACGGCGGCAACAGCTTCGCATTCTATTCGCCGGAGATGAACGCGGCTGCCGTCGAGCGTTTGATGCTGAAGAGCAAGCTGCGCCGTGCGCTCGAGCGCGACGAGTTGATGATGTTCTATCAGCCGAAGGTCGATCTCTCGACGGGCCGGATCGTCGGCGCCGAAGCGTTGTTGCGCTGGCGGCTGCCGGGCTACGGCGACATTCCGCCTGCGCAATTCATTCCGCTCGCCGAGGAAACGAATTTGATCCTCGGTATCGGCGAGTGGGTGTTGAATCGCGTGTGCGCCGACTATCGGCGCTGGACCGAGAAGATTCCGAATCCCGGCCGCGTATCCATCAATCTCTCGCTCAAGCAGCTACGCCAAGCGAGCTTCATCACGCGGTGTAAGTCGGTGTTCCGCCGTCATCAGGTATCGCCGACCTGTTTCGAGCTCGAGATCACCGAAACGACGTTGATGGCCGATCCGAAACGCACGGTCAAGCTCCTCAACGAGCTGCATGCCATGGGCCTGCACCTCTCGATCGACGATTTCGGCACGGGCTATTCGTCGCTGAGCGCGCTACAGCAATTCCCGATCGGTACGCTCAAGATCGATCAGTCCTTCGTGCGCGATGCGGCTGCCAATGCCGACGACGCGACGATCGTCCGCACGATCATCGACATGGGCAAGGCGCTCGAAGTCGAGGTCGTCGCCGAAGGCGTGGAGAACGAAGAGCAATTCAATTTCCTGCGCAGCCGCGGCTGCCACTACGCGCAGGGCCGCCTGTTCGGCGACGCGATGAGCTCCGACGAATTCTTCGCCCTGCTCCTCGCGCAGGCGAATGGCAAGGCGAAGGTGAGTCAGCTGTTCGCTTGACAGGGCTCGGGGCGCGAGGCTCGGGGCTAAGACACATCATCAAGCCCCTTGCCGCTGCATACATTCCGGTGACGCCCCGTCCCAATGAGGTTCTAAGCGCCTCTGCGAGGTAACTCGAGGCGTCGTCTCGCCAGATCTCTCGCTGGCGCTAAACTGACGGGCTCACATTTTCTTGACCCCACGCCCCGAGCCCGATGCTGTCTTTCGCCTCCCTCTCCCTCCGCCGCGGCACTCGGCTGCTGATCAAGGACGCATCGTTCACGATCTATCGCGGCGAGAAGGTCGGGATCGTCGGTGCAAACGGCGTCGGCAAGTCGAGCTTGCTTGCGCTCGTGCTCGGCGAGCTGCAGCCGGACTCAGGCAACTTCGATCGTCCGGCGCAGCTCGAGGTTGCACACGTCTCGCAAGAGCTCATTGCGACCGACCAACCTGCCATCGAGTTCGTCATCGACGGCGATGGGCAGCTCAGAGAAACCGAACGCGCGATCGCCGCTGCGGAGGCGGCCAACGACGGCGTTGCGCTCGGCAACTTGCATGCGCAGTTTGCGGCGATCGGCGGTTACGACGCGCGCAGCCGCGCCGGCAAGCTGATGCACGGTCTCGGCTTCGCCCCCGACGACG
>DATCLP010000648.1:0-1891 GCA_036563855.1 Steroidobacteraceae bacterium
GTGTAGACGTACGACGGAAAATTCTTCGACGAGGCATACCACTTCGAGCTCCAGTCTCGAGTGATGCCGAGGCGAATTCCGATCGGATTGACTTTCTGACCCATGATGGTTACTCGCTCTTGCCGTCGCCGACCGTCACGACGATATGGCTGTTGCGTTTCCAAATTCGGGTGCCGCGACCCTTCGCTCGCGCATGGAAGCGCTTGAAGACCGGCGCCGCATCCACGGTGATCTTCTCGACCTTCAGCTCGTCCACATCTGCGCTGAGGTTGTTCTCCGCATTGGCAATCGCCGACTCGAGCACCTTGCGGACGATCTTGGCGCCCTTCTTCGGCGTATAACGCAACGTGTTCAGCGCCAAGCCCACAGGCTTGCCGCGCACCATGTCGGCGATCAGCCGGCACTTCTGCGGAGAGATGCGTGCGAAACGCAATTTAGCCGCGACTTGCATGTTCGTTACCCCGCTGCAGCCTTCTTGTCGCCCGAATGCGCCTTGAACGTGCGCGTCGGCGCGAACTCGCCCAACTTGTGACCAACCATGTTCTCCGAGATGAGAACGGGCACGTGCTGGCGTCCGTTGTGTACGGCAATCGTCAAACCGACCATGTCCGGAAGGATCATGGACCTACGCGACCAGGTCTTGATCGGCCGACGATCGTTCTTCTCGACAGCGAGCCGCACCTTCTTTGCAAGGTGCAGATCGACGAACGGGCCTTTCTTTACTGAACGAGGCACAGCATCTTCCTCAATTAGTTACGGCGACGAACGATCATGTTCGCCGTGCGCTTGTTACGACGCGTCTTCTTGCCCTTGGTATTCCAGCCCCACGGGCTCACCGGGTGCGGATTACCTTGGCCGGACTTACCTTCACCGCCGCCGTGCGGGTGATCGACCGGGTTCATCACGACACCGCGCACCGTCGGGCGAATGCCGCGCCAACGGATAGCGCCGGCCTTGCCGTAGCTACGCAGGTTGTGTTCGTCGTTACCGACTTCACCGATCGTTGCGCGGCAGTCGATGTGGACCTTGCGCATTTCGTTCGAGCGCAGGCGGATCGTGGCGTACAAACCTTCCCGCGCTGCGAGCTGCGCCGAGCATCCGGCGGCGCGCGCGAGCTGACCGCCCTTTCCAGGTTTCATTTCGACGTTATGGATCGTCGTGCCGATCGGAATGTGGCGAAGCTGCATCGCATTGCCGACCTTGATCGGCGCTTCCGGACCGGACATCACCGTGTCACCCGGATTCAAACCCTTCGGTGCCAGGATGTAGCGACGCTCGCCGTCCTTGTACAGCACGAGCGCAAGATGCGCCGAACGGTTCGGATCGTATTCGATGCGCTCGACCTTTCCGGGAACGCCGTCCTTATCCCGCAGGAAATCGACGATGCGGTACTTCTGTTTGTGCCCGCCGCCCTGATGCCGAACAGTCAGTCGGCCGAAATGATTGCGCGCGCCGGTCGAGTTCTTGTGAACGACGAGCGACGGCTCGGGACCGCCCTTGTGCAGATGATCCCGCGAAATCTTCACCTGGAAGCGCCGGCCCGGCGAAGTCGGTTTGGACTTGATCAATGCCATGACTTTACTTCCTCATGCGATCAGGCTTCCGTACCGGACAGCTCGATGCTCTGTCCCGGCGCGAGGCGCACATACGCCTTCTTGAAGTCCTTACGCCGACCGACTCGCTGACCGAATCGCTTCTGTTTGCCGCGGACGTTCACGATGTTCACGTCCGAAACGTTGACCTCGAACATGAGTTCGACAGCCGCCTTGACATCTTGCTTCCTGGCGTCGCGACGCACGCGGAAGACGAACTGATTCGCCTCCTCCGAGATCCGGGCACCCTTTTCGGAGAAGTGCGGACCGATCAGCACGTTCATCAATCTTTCCTGACT
>DATCLP010000649.1:0-1881 GCA_036563855.1 Steroidobacteraceae bacterium
GTCGCGGCACGCGAAGGCAACGAGCTGCCAGGTACTCCGCAGTCGCAATTCACGGCGGCCGTCGATTACAGTCAGCCGATCGGCTCGCTCGTGTTGGATGCCTCGCTGTGGGCGACCTATGTCGATCGCGCGTATCGCGACATCGAGAACACCGGAGCGCTGCGGTCCGATGACAGAACCGTCGTCAATGCGCGTTTGACCCTGTCGAATCCGTCGGTCGGTTGGTCGGCGTACGTCTTCGCCGAGAACCTGTTCGACGAAGAGTACGTCACGTCGGTGCGTAGCCTCGTCGAGATGCTCGGCAACTATCATGGCGCTCCGCGCACCGTGGGCATCGGCGTGCGATACGACTTCTAAGAACCCGATGGATCGAAGATCTGTCCTCAAGGCGGTGGCAGGTGCGGCCGTGACGTACGCTGCAGGATGCACGCGCGTCGCGCCGAGCGGCCGGTCGCACTTGCCGTCGCAAGAGGAAATCTGGGACCTGATGTTGCGCATGAATGCGCTGGGTCCGCGCTATACCGGCGCGCCGGCGCATCATGCGTTCATCGATATGATCGCGGAGGGGTTCGAGCGGCTCGGAATCGCCGTGCGCAGCGAAGAACAGCGCTTTACGCGTTGGGAGGCGCGCCGCTCGTCGCTGGCTGTCACGATAGAAGGTTCATCGCCTGAAATCATCGAGATCGCTTCTCCGTATCCGTATTCGGCGCCGACGCCTGCGGAAGGCGTCGAGGGACGTCTCGTCGATGGCGGATCTGCGACGGCGCCGCATCTGCCGGACGATCTTTCGGATGCCATTCTGTATCTCGATGCGCCAGTGGCTACGCTGCCGTTCCATGAGTGGTATGCGAACGTGCGGGTCTACGGAGATCTCCAAGCGTTGCCGGAATCGGTTTCGCATGCCGCCGCGCAGATCGTGACGGCGCCGAACCTCGAGGAATACGCAAAACGCGGCGTCAAAGGGGTCATTCTCGGATGGACGACGCTGAGCGAAGCGCACGTTCGACATCAATACATTCCATTCAATCGTCCGTTGCAGTCGACGACTGGCGTGTGGGTAGGGCCGGGCGCGGCGGCGCGGCTCAAAGAGCTTGCGCGAACGGGTGCGCGCGCGACGCTCACGCTCGAAGCAGAACTCACGCCGAACACGACGTCACGGACGATCTATGCGGAGCTTCCAGGCGCTTCCCGCGAATTGCTCATCGTCAACACGCACACGGACGGCCCGAATGCAGTCGAAGAGAACGGACCGATTGGATTGCTCGCTTTAGCGCGGAGACTCACGCAACTGCCTGCATCCGAACGGCGCCGAAGCGTGCTCTTCCTGCTTGCGAGCGGTCATTTCGTCGGACCGCAGGTGGCATCGACGGAAGGGTTCATGAAGTCGCATCCGGATCTTCTCGAGCGCACGGCCGCGGCGCTCGCAGTCGAGCATCTCGGTGCAACGGAATGGGCCGATCGACCGGATGGCACGTACGGTCCCACGGGTCTGCCCGAATTGAGTCTGTTCTTTACGAAGGACGAACGGCTCGCGGCGCACGCTCTCGCCGTCGCGCGAGCGAAGGATCCGCGCGGCGCCGTCGTCGATCCCTTGGAGTTCTCGCACTTCTTCGGAGAAGGTCGGCCGCTTGCGCGTGCTGGCGTGCCGACGATCGGTTTCCTACCCGCACCAAGCTACCTCCTTGCGAGCCCGCCTGACGGCGCTATCGACAGAGTCGATCCGAAACTGATGTACGCGCAGATCGAGATGCTCGCCGAGCTGCTCGATCGACTGGATGCAGATCAGAAGCTGTCCCTGTCCGGTGCCAAGCCCGGTTGAGGTCTCGCGCTAACGCGACCTCGACGGGGATTCTCGCGGCGGGAAGGCGTCTGGTATAAGAG
>DATCLP010000650.1:0-4341 GCA_036563855.1 Steroidobacteraceae bacterium
GTTTCATTAAAGCCCATTTCGCAGTCCTCTGCGCGTCATTCGGCGCGAGCCAACTTCTGCAACGCTTCGCCTGTCAGTCGATACGTCGTCCACTCGTTCATCGGCACCGCACCGAGCGATCGATAGAAATCGATGGCGCGCTGGTTCCAGTCGAGCACGGACCATTCCATCCGTCCGCAATTGCGCTCGACCGCGATACGCGCGAGGCGCTTCAACAAAGCCGCTCCGCACCCGAGGCCCCTGAAGCGCGGCCGGACGAACAGGTCTTCCAGATACAGTCCGCGCCGTCCCACGAAGGTCGAGAAGTTGTGGAAGTACAGCGCGAATCCGGCGACTTCATCGCCCATGCGCGCAATCAAGACCTCCGCGGCCGGTTGAGGACCGAACAGCGCATCTCGCAACTGTTCCTCCGTCGCCTTCGCCTCATGAGTAAGCCGCTCGAACTCGGCCAACTCCCGGATGAGGTCGCGGATCACCGGCACGTCAGCGGGCGTCGCGGGATCGATACGTAGAGTGCTCATGGGTTCAGATTTTGCTGGCTGGGGGCTACGCGAGGGGGAGACACGGCACTGAGAGGCTCACCTTGCATCGTTAACTCATTAGATATAGCTTCACCAACGAATCGAGCGTTATGGGCGTGCCGCTCAAGTAAAACTGAACGATGACGGACAACCATAAGCTGCCGCTCAATGCGCTGCGAGCCTTCGAGGCCGTCGCCTCGCATTTGAGCTTCACGGACGCAGCCCGTGCGCTGAATGTCACGACGGCAGCCGTCAGCTCGCACATCAAGTCGCTCGAGGAATTCCTCGAGACCCCGCTCTTCGTCCGCCACAGCCGCTCAGTGCGGCTGACCCCGCAAGGCGCCCGCCTGTTGCCGGGCGTGCAGCGCGGCTTGAGTGAATTGTCGCGGGCCGTCGAGCAATTGCGCCAGGATCGCACGAGCGGACTGCTGAATATCTCCCTGCTTGGCCCGTTCTTGCAGAAATGGCTGTTGCCGCGGCTAGGCGATTTCTACGCCAAGCATCCGGAAATCGATCTGCGCTTCAGCGCGAGCTCGGAAGTCGTCGATTTCATGACGACGGATTTCCATGCAGCCGTGCGCTACGGGCGTGGAGAATGGCCGAACACGCGCGCGGAGAAAATGCTCGACGACTGGGTGTTTCCGGTCGCAAGCCCAGCATTGGTAGCGAAGCTCGGTCCGATCGAAACGCTCGGCGATTTCGCGAAATATCCGTTGCTCCACAGCGCACACGAACCGTGGGTCGAATGGATGCGTCGCGTCGGCGGCGATACGACGCGCATCGAGCGCGGGCCTGTGCTCGAAGACTCGGCCGTGTTGGCGGCAGCCGAACAGGGACGAGGGCTCGCGCTCGCACGCTGGTCGCTCGTCGCGGGCGATCTTGCGGCCGGGCGTTTGGTGCGACCCACGATGCAAAGCGTCCGGCAGCTCCATGCGTACTACTTCGTGGCACCTCCCCACAACTTCGATCTACCCAAGGTGCGCCGTTTCCGCGACTGGCTGCGCGAAGTGTGTCAACAATTCCCGCCGCCTGAAGGCGAAAGACTCGAGCCTCAGGAAGAACCTAAACGAGTCGCCACGCACGTTACCGAGTAACTAATACATTGCATCTGTAAAGGCGATTGCTCGGTAGCCGCAGCATGGGGCTAACATAGGCGACTCGCGCGTCTGTGCCTGGAGCCTGCATGCAAGACCAATCGGAACTGCGCATCCAGCAATTGCACAGAGCCTTCGCCTACGTCACGACGCTGTTCTTCGCGTGGGGCTTCATCACATCGACGATCGATCCGCTCATTCCGGCGGTGAAATCGATCTTCGAACTAAGCTACACCGAAGCGTTTCTGTCGCAGTTCGCGTTTTTCATGGCCTACGGCATCGTGTCGCTGCCGGCCGCCTGGGTCGTGAGCCGCCTCGATGTGTCAGGCTCGATTTCGCTTGCGCTCGGCACGATGATTCTCGGCTGCCTGCTTTTTCCGGTGGCGGTTTTCGTCGACAACTTCGAAATCGTGCTGGTCGCGCTGTTCGTGCTCGGCAGTGGGATCACGCTCCTGCAAGTTGCTGCGAATCCGCTCGCGGCCGTTTTGGGCCCGCCCCAGCGCTCGCATTTCCGGTTGACGTTTTCCCAGGCCTTCAACTCCCTGGGCACGGTGCTCGGACCGTTGCTCGTCGGCCGGTTGATCCTCGAGGGCGGCGTGTTTGCCGAAGAGGCCGGCGGCGTCGCGAGCGCGGCCGGTCGCGCCGAATCGTTGGCGAAGGTTGAAGCTGCGTTCGTCGTCATCGCCGCCGTGATTCTCGTGTTGGGCATCGCGCTGTGGCGTCGACGTAAACTCATTTCCGGCCAACTGCCGCCGGGACACTTCACGACCGGCTCGCCCATCGCAGCGTTCAAATCTCCCTGGGCGGTGTTCGGCGGTCTCGCGATCTTCTTGTACGTGGGCGCCGAGGTTTCGATCGGCAGCATCATGATCAATTTCCTCGTGCAGCCCGAAGTGCTCGACATCACGCACAAGGAAGCGACGACGTTGCTGCCGCTGTATTGGGGAGGCGCGATGGTCGGGCGCTTCATCGGCAGCGGGCTGCTACGCAGATTCGCAGCAGGGAAGCTCCTCGGGATAGCTGCCGCAACAGCAGCGTGTTTGTGTCTGATCGTGAGCCAAACGACTGGCGGGTTGGCGGCAGGCGCAGCGCTCGCCGTCGGTCTGTTCAACTCCATCATGTTCCCGACCATCTTCACGCTGACGCTCGAGCATTCCACGGCTCCGCCGGCATCGACGTCCGGTCTTCTGTGCATGGCGATCATCGGCGGTGCCTTGCTTCCCGTGCTGTTCGCTCGCATCGTCGATCTCAGCGGTATCCACACGGCCTTTTTCGTCCCCGTCGTGGCGTACGCCTTGATCTCGCTATTCGGCATCACGATTGCACGTGCTGCGGTAGCGCGGGCAAATGGAGTCGCTGCTGGCTGAAGGCTGAAGACGGAAGGAAGAAGCGCGCACATGCGCGCCCTTGCCGTCGCCCGTCGCCCGTAGCCCCTGCTTTGGAGTGTGACCAGCGCACGCTGCAACTGACGCGAATGCTGGTTTGATGTGCACGGCCGGGGAACGGATCTGCTATGCGCCAACCTCGAAAGTCGTTGTTCGAGATCCTTCGGTCGCGACTCGATCGAGGCAAGCGCTCGGATACACCAAAGCCGGTTGCGGCTCCTCGCCCATTTCAAGCCGTTTCGATCTATTGCGGCATCAACGCGTGTTCGAGCGCCCGTCGCTTCAGCGATCACCGCTTTCTGGCCAAGGATGCCCCGCAGTTGCCGCTGGCCGGCTGCACGCACCCGGGCCAGTGCGATTGCCGATATTTGAAATACAAAGACCGCCGCTCGGAACAGCGCCGAGCGATCGACTTCCTCGCCATACGCCACTTCGGTGTGGAGCGCCGCAAACGCCCCGGCCGACGCTCGACAGACTGACTTTCGAACCACCGGTTCGACGATCCGCGACGTGCCTTGCAACTGACGGCCTGTCGGCGCCTTCGGAAACGAGCGTGCGTTGCGCACCTTCTGTCGCCTGTAGCCTGTAGCCTGTCGCCTCGTTAGACTCCGGTCCTCGCCGCGGCTCGAAGCTTCGGTACGGCCGCGGACCAAGCAAGAAACTCTAAGGGGATGTCACCGTGCGGATCATGACTTCGCGCTCGAGCGCATTGCTTCCGTTCGTCTTCGCCTTGCTCCTCACCGCGAGCTCGGCTCAGGCGCGCGACAACACGATTGCCGCCGCAAAACCGGAAAGCGTCGGCTTTTCTTCCGAGCGACTGCAGCGGCTCGACAAGGCGCTCCAAGCTTACGTCGATAACAAGCAGATCGCCGGCATCGCAACCATTCTCGCCCGACACGGCAAGATCGTTCACGAGAAGGCCTATGGCTATCAGGACGTTGCCTCGAACACGCCGATGAAGATGGACACGGTCGTGCGCATCTATTCGATGACGAAGCCCATCACCGGCGTTGCGATGATGATGTTGTACGAAGAAGGCAAGTGGAAGCCGAACGATCCTATCTACCGCTACATCCCCGAATTCAGAGATCTCAAGGTGTATGCAGGCACCGATGCCGACGGCAAGCCGATTCTCGAAGCGCCCAAGCATCCGCCGACGATGGCCGAGCTGATGTCGCACACGGCCGGCTTCACGTACGGCTATTTCGGCGCGACGCCGGTCGACAAGATGTATCAGCAGGATCATCCGCTCGCGAAACAAAACCTGCAGCAGGCGATCGAGCGTCTCGCGGAAATTCCTTTGCTGTATCACCCAGGCGAACAATGGGTCTACAGCGTCTC
>DATCLP010000651.1:0-14404 GCA_036563855.1 Steroidobacteraceae bacterium
TTCGCGGATCTGTGCCTGCAGTTCGAGCACCGGCAGCTGGAGCAGGCGGATGGCCTGTTGCAGCTGCGGAGTCATCGTGAGCTGCTGGCCGAGTTTTAGCTGCAGGGCGGGTTTGAGCATTCGTCTTGGGAACCGGCGTCGTCAGGTGTCAGGATGAAGCATCCAACACGCCTCGAGATGTTAAGGAATCACAGTTTGAAGTCTTGACCCAAGTACACCTCACGGACCTCCTGATTGGCAAGGATCTCCTCTGCAGATCCTGCCGCAATGACAGAGCCGCCGCTGACGATGTAGGCGCGAGCACAAATGCCGAGGGTTTCCCTCACATTGTGATCGGTAATCAATACGCCGATATTACGGGCACTTAGGTGTCTAATGATCCGCTGAATATCGAGCACCGAAATGGGGTCGACCCCCGCAAACGGCTCGTCGAGTAGGATGAATTGCGGCTCCGCCGCAAGCGCACGGGCAATTTCGACACGTCGCCGCTCGCCGCCCGATAGACTCTGTCCGAGGCTCGCGCGGATGTGGCTGATGTGTAGTTCTTCCAACAATTGCTCGAGTAGTTCTTTGCGACGCTCGCGGCTCAACTCGGTTCGCGTCTCCAGGATCGCACGGATATTTTCTTCCACCGTGAGCTTGCGGAACACCGACGCTTCCTGCGGCAAGTAGCCGAGCCCGAGGCGTGCGCGTCGATGTACCGAAAGGTTCGACAGATCGTGCTCGTCGAGGTAGATGCTGCCCGCGTCCGACGAGACGAGGCCGACGATCATGTAAAACGCCGTCGTCTTGCCCGCGCCGTTCGGTCCGAGAAGACCGACGACTTCGCCGCTCCTCACCTCGATCGAAAGATCCTTGACGACTTGACGGGAGCGGTAACGTTTGGCGAGTCCCTGAACGCGCAGCGTGCTCATGGAACATTCTCGCCTTCGGGCGATTTGGATCGTTCTTCGCGCAAAAGCTTCTCGCCAGGGCGAGGCCGGATCGTGATGTTCACTCGACCTTGATTCTGTCCTTCCGGATTCACGACGACGCGGTCATCGCGCACGTAGTACACGACGACGGCGCCGCGGAACTCGTTGCCATCGTAGCTGAACTGCACATCGTCCGAGAGCCGGATGACGCCCTTTGTAAAGTCGTATTCGATTCTACCGGCGCGTCCGTCCACGCGTTCCTGATTGGTCGGGTCGGTGCGCTCGAAGACGGCCGGCGATCCTGTGACGACGGCATTCGCGATGGCTCCGTCCATGATGTGCGCGGTCGCGGTGTCGGCGCGCAAATCGGCTTCGTTCGTGTGTACGTGCACGTTGCCTTGGAACGTCCAGCGGCTGTCTTCGCTTTGAAAGGCGCCTTCCACCTTGGCTTCTTCAGAAACGATGAAGATCGGCCCCTGACTGATGCGCACATTGCCCCGCAGATGATGCTCGTCTCTGCGCGTGTCGATCTCGGAGAAATCGAACGCGATCGATATCTCCTCGGCTTCGAGCTGCGCCGCGTCCGCGCCCAGCGAAGCGGTGGCTGCAAGTAGTAGCACGATTGCACGCACGTTCATCGCTCCGACCGGCCCCGGACGGACTCGAGCTTCACTTTTTCCGTGTTGAGATCGGCTTCGAAGCGCCCGACGGTCATAGCGAAGCCTCCGAACCGAATGTCTACGGGAGAGCTCGTCGAGTAAGCGACCTGACGTTCGGTATCGATGCGAAGCGCGTCTGCCCGCAAATAAGTGGGCGTCTTGCTGTCGATCGGTCGCAAATGGACGTCTCCGCGAAACTCGATGACGCGCGATTCGGCCGGAATGTGTCCTTCGCGCGCCGTGAGCACCCATTCGCGTTGCTGCGTTCGCAGGAACTCGACGCGGACGGATGTGAGGTGAATGTCTCCGCCTGTTCGTTCCTGGTCGATGCGGGAGGCGGCAAAACGCAGACCAGGCGTGCCGTCCTCCTCGGTCTGCACGATGAGCGCATCGCGCAGAAAATAGCTCGGCAGCGCGTCGCTTTCCGACACGGACACCTGAGATGGATCTCTGCCGGTTAGTGCGCCGTAGCCCGCCACCAACGCAGCGAGCAGAGCAGCGAGCCAAACCCAGCGCCAGTTCATGAGTAAATACCGTCAAACTCGCTGATGACTTTCCAGGATCAAGTCGCACACTTCCCGCACGGCGCCCTGACCGCCGGGCAGCTGTGTAATGAAATGCGCGCGAGATTTCACGCTCGCGTGGGCATCGGCCACCGCGACTGCCAGCCGTGCGATTTCGAGGATCGGTAGATCGGCGACGTCATCGCCGACGACTGCAACCGCCTGAGGTCCGAGGCCGAGCATGTCGAGTAACTCTCGCAGGGCCACCAGCTTGTCGTTGACGCCTTGCCGTACCCATGTGACGCCGAGCTCGCTCATGCGCCGCTCGACCGCTTTCGACGAGCGCCCGGAAATGACGGCGACCTGAATGCCCGCGCGCAACAGGTGAACGATGCCTGCGCCGTCGCGCACATGAAAGCACTTGAGTTCCTCGCCTCGTGCGGAGAAGTACAGGCGCCCGTCGGTCAGTACCCCATCCACATCGAGGACCAGTAAGCGGATGTCGCGGGCGCGTTCGACGAGCGTATCCATCGATTACATCACGCCGGCGCGGAACAAATCGTGCACGTTCAAAGCGCCGACCAAAACACCCGCATCGTCGATGACCGGCAACGCCGTGATCCGGTTCTGCTCCATGACGTGAACCGCCTCGGCGGCGAGCATGCGCGGCCGAATCGTTTTCGGATTCTTCGTCATGACCGCGCCCATCGGTAGATTCGGATCGAAATCCTTGTCGAGCGCCCTGCGCAGATCGCCGTCGGTGAAGATGCCGATGACGCGACGTTGCTCGTCGACGATCGTCGTCATCCCCAAGCCCTTGCGGCTCATCTCTATCAGGCCTTCGCGCAGCGGCGTGGTCGGACTGACCGCCGGTAGCTGATCCCCCGTCCTCATGACGTCGGAAACGTGCAGCAGCAGTCGTCGGCCCAACGTGCCGCCCGGATGCGAGCGTGCAAAGTCTTCCTCCGTAAATCCGCGCGCATCGAGGAGGGCAATGGCAAGCGCATCGCCCATCGCCAACATCGCCGTCGTGCTCGCAGTGGGCGCAAGGTTGAGCGGGCAGGCCTCTTTCGGAACGCTCACGTCGAGTACGACATCGGCCGTGCGGCCGAGCGTCGATTGAGGTTTGCCCGTCATCGCAATCAATCCGACGTTCATGCGCTTGAGCACAGGCAGCAAGGCGATGAGCTCGGCGGTTTCGCCGGAGTTAGAGAGCGCCAGGACGACGTCGGCGTTCGTGATCATGCCGATATCGCCATGGCTTGCTTCTGCAGCGTGCAAGAAGAAGGCTGGAGTTCCGGTGCTCGCGAGCGTTGCGGCGATCTTGTCGCCGATGTGGCCGGACTTGCCCATTCCCGTGACGACGACACGCCCGGTGCAGTCGTAGATCAAACGGCAAGCCTCGACGAAGCGATCGTCGATATGAGCGGCAAGCGCCGCGACCGCCGCGGATTCGATGGCCAGGACGTCTCGGGCACGGCTGATTGCCTGTGCGCCGTTCAATTCGGGTTTCATGGGGTCGGATCATACCGCGTCGGACAATCCATCGCGGCGGCATCGAACAGGTCGGCAGGCGCCGGCACCGTATGGGCGTAGAATACGCATGCCTGCTCTTGCGCCCGACAGATGCTCGCTGTCGGCCGCGGCCGTTGTCACAGCTTCGCCACAATTGCCTGTTGAACTAACCGACGTAACGACGCCCATGAATGCCGACGAAGTCCGTCAATTGATCGAGGCCGGGTTACCCGGCGCCCGGGTCGAGGTGAGATCCGATGACGACACCCACTTCGAGTCCGTCATCGTCGCGCCGCAGTTCGCGGGCAAGCGCATGGTTCAACGGCATCAGCTGGTGTACGCCGCCTTGGGCGAGCGCATGGGACGCGAGATCCACGCGCTGAGCATCCAAGCGTTCGCGCCGGACGAAGTGGGCGCAAAGTAAGCGACGAGGTTTGAGTCGGCGACCGCGCTGCGAGATCCAAAGTCAAGGATCTCTAACCCCGAGCCCCAAGCCTCAAACGGAGTCCCACGCCCGAGCCCTCTCATGGACAAACTGCAAATCCACGGCGGCAAACCGCTCGAAGGCGAGGTGCGCATCTCCGGCGCGAAGAACGCGGCCTTGCCCATCCTCGCCGCCACGCTCTTGCCGGACACGCCGGTCACCGTTGGTAACGTGCCGCACCTGCGGGACGTCACGACGATGATCGAATTGCTCGGACGCATGGGAGTCAGCGTCACCATCGAAGACAAGATGCGAGTAGCCGTGGATGCCTCGACGATCCGCGAATGCGTGGCGCCGTATGACCTCGTGCGCACGATGCGGGCATCGATCGTCGTGCTCGGTCCGTTGCTGGCGAAGTTCGGTCGCGCGGACGTGTCGTTGCCCGGCGGCTGCGCAATTGGCGCGCGTCCGGTGAACATCCACGTCGATGGGCTCCAAAAGATGGGCGCGGACATCAGCATCGAAGGCGGATATATCCGCGCTCGGGCTGCTCGGCTGCGCGGTGCCAGGCTCGTACTCGATACCGTAACCGTCACGGGCACCGAGAACTTGATGATGGCGGCTGCGCTCGCGGAGGGGCAAACCATCATCGAGAACGCTGCGCGCGAGCCCGAAGTCGTCGATCTCGCCAATTTCTTGAATGCGCTCGGCGCGAAAGTGCATGGTGCCGGCACGCACACGATCGTGATCGACGGCGTCGAGCGCCTTCAGGGCACGAGCTATGACGTGCTTCCGGATCGCATCGAGTCGGGAACGTACCTGGTCGCAGGCGCAATCACTCGCGGCCATGTCAAGATCAAAGGAACTCGGCCGGAGCATTTGGACGCCGTGCTGAGCAAGCTCCAAGAGGCAGGCGCACGCGTGCAGACCGGCGACACTTGGGTGGAGATCGACATGCGCGGGCGCCGACCGCGAGCTGTCGATATCCGCACTGCGCCCTATCCAGGATTTCCGACCGACATGCAGGCACAGTTCGCTGCCTTGAACACGATCGCCGACGGCGTGGGGACGGTGATCGAAACGATCTTCGAGAACCGTTTCATGCACATGCTCGAGATGCGCCGGTTGGGCGCGGATATTCGCATCGAGGGCAACACTGCGGTCATTCGCGGCGTCGACAAGCTCACCGCCGCTCCCGTGATGGCGACGGACCTGCGCGCATCCGCAAGTCTCGTATTGGCTGGGCTGGTCGCCGAGGGTACGACCGAGGTGCTGCGCATCTATCACATCGATCGCGGCTACGAGTGCATCGAAGAGAAGTTGGCGCAGTTGGGGGCGCAGATCAAAAGAGTGCCGGGATAAGGCTGAAGACCGAAGGCTGAAGGCTGAAGGAAGAGCGCGCGTTCGCGCGCAAACGTGCTGTTGCCTGTCGCCTGTAGCCTGTCGCCGGCCGAAGGCGCAGCTAGTCTGCGCCCCGAAGATCCAGCGCTCTCGGCCGCTCTTCCAAGATCGCGGTGAGCTCGAGCTCTTTGCCGTTGCGACGTACGCGAATCTTGACCTCGGACCCCGGCGGCATCGACGCAATGCGGTTCATGGCCTCCTGATCGGTCGAGACCGGTTGGTCGTTCAAATGGGTGATCAAATCGCCGACCATGAGTCCGGCGCGCTCCGCCGGACTGCCTTCTTCGACGAGTCCGATGACCGGCGGATTCCGTAATAGCCTCGGATCGCCCAGCGTGCGCACGCCCAACCGGCCGCGCCGAACCCGTCCGTGAGCCAGGATCTCTTCCATGACGCCGCGGACGAGATTCACGGGAATCGCAAATCCGATCCCCTCGGTGCCAAGGCTCTGCGCCAGAACTGCCGTATTGATACCGACCAGTTCGCCTTCCGTGTTGATGAGGGCGCCACCCGAATTGCCGAAATTGATGGCGGCGTCGGTTTGGATGAAATCTGCGAAGCGGGCCAACCGTGGGTTGCCTCTCCCAGTTGCGCTCACGATGCCCTGCGTGACGGTCTGGCTGAGGCCGAGCGGATTGCCGATTGCGAGGACGACATCCCCGGGACGCAGCTCGTCGGAGCGACCCAAGGTCATTACCGGAAGATTCGGCAAATCGATCCGAAGCAGCGCGAGATCGGTCGCTGGATCGTTGCCCACCACGACGGGCGTGGCGATGCGACCGTCGGCCAGCTGCACGCGGATCTCCGATGCATTCTCGATGACGTGCTGATTGGTGATCACGTGTCCTTGGGCGTCGACGATCACGCCCGAGCCGAGACTGCTCTCGAATCTGCGGCGCACGGCCGGCAGGTCCTGACTCAGCGGACCTGCGCCCGGGAGGAATTCCATGCTGACGAGCCGGGCCGTGTAGATGTTCACGACCGAGGGGCCGGCTTTTGCAACTGCATCCGCAAAGCTGCGACGAGGCGTCTGGGTCTGCGCTTGCAGTGCAGGTTCGCTGCGTGCGCGCAGCAACTCCGGCCGCAACAATACGACCGCGAAGGCAACACCCAAGCCGATGAATGCCCACTTGACGAGGAAGACGAAGGTGTCCTTGAGCGTCGACACAGCGGAAGGAGAACCGGGTCCGAACGTTACGGAATCTATCTGCGTGCAAGGGTCGACGCTTCAAAGCGCCGCAACCGTTGTGTGTATAATGCGGAATTCCTCGGGTGTTTGAAATTGTTGCGTGCATAAAGCCCGCCTGACCGACGCCCATCGGAAATCGCGGTAGCACAGGCATGATTTGAAAGGTCCGGCGGTCCCACAGCCGTGTTGCGGGCCGTCTTGCGGAGATCGTGGATGAGTTCAGAAGCTGACCCCATCGACGGCGGCAGGCGACATTTCTTGCTGGTCGCGACCACCGTCACAGGTATCACTGGCGCGGCGTTGACCGCGGTTCCCTTCATTGCTTCGTGGCGTCCGAGCGCACGGGCGCGAGCGCTCGGTGCGCCGGTGGAAGCAGATATCTCCAAGTTGGAGCCGGGCGCCGTGCTGAAGGTCAACTGGCGCGGACAGGCCGTTTATATCGTGCGCCGCACACCCGAGATGTTGGCCACGTTGTCTTCGCCCGATGTGAAATCGAATCTGCGCGATCCCGATTCCGAAGAGTCGACGCAACCCGACTACGCGAAGAATGAGGTACGGTCGCTCAAGCCTGAAATCCTGGTCCTCATCGGCGCTTGCACCCACTTGGGATGCGCACCGCTCGATCGGTTTTCGCCCAAGGACGTCGAGCTCGGCGCGAATTGGCCGGGCGGCTTCTATTGCCCATGTCACGGCTCGAAGTTCGATATGGCGGGCCGGGTGTTCAAGGACGTTCCCGCACCGTTGAATCTCCCTGTTCCTCCTTACCGGTTCTTGAACGACGACGTCGTGCAGATCGGCACCGATGCGGAGGTCGCCTGATGAGCGTCACATTACAAAACAGCGGCGCACGCAAGAGCTCTTGGATGACGTCGCTGGTCGACTGGATCGATCAGCGCTTCCCGATGACACGGTTCATCAAGGAGCACGCGACCGAGTACTACGCGCCGAAGAATTTCAATGTTTGGTACTACTTCGGATCGCTCGCGCTCGCCGTGCTCGTGATCCAGATCGTCACGGGCATTTTCTTGACGATGAACTACAAGCCTTCGGCGGAGGATGCGTTCGCCTCCGTCGAATACATCATGCGCGACGTCGACTGGGGCTGGTTGATCCGCTACATGCATTCGACCGGAGCGTCGGCGTTCTTCATCGTCGTCTATCTGCACATGTTCCGCGGTCTGATGTACGGCTCGTACAAGAATCCGCGTGAGCTCGTGTGGATTTTCGGCATGCTCATCTACTTGTGTCTGATGGCCGAAGCGTTCTTCGGCTATCTGCTGCCGTGGGGCAACATGTCGTACTGGGGCGCACAGGTGATCGTGTCGCTGTTCGGTGCGATTCCCGGAATCGGCGAGTCGCTCGTGGAATGGATCCGCGGCGACTACTACATTTCCGATATCACGCTGAACCGCTTCTTTGCGCTGCACGTGATCGCACTTCCGCTCGCGCTCATCTTCCTCGTGATTGCGCACATCTTTGCGCTCCACGAAGTGGGCTCGAACAATCCCGACGGGGTCGAGATCAAGAAGCTCAAGGGTCCGGACGGACATCCGGTCGACGGCATTCCGTTCCACCCGTACTACACGGTCAAAGACCTCGTCGGCTTCATCGTGTTCGCCGCGGCTTTCTCGTGCGTCGTGTTCTTCGCACCCGAGATGGGCGGCTACTTCCTCGAGCACGCGAACTTCGAGCCCGCAAACCCGTTGCAGACGCCGGAGCACATTGCACCGGTGTGGTACTTCACGCCGTTCTACGCGATTCTGCGTGCGGTTCCCAATAAGCTCCTCGGAGTGGTGTTGATGGGGCTGGCCGTCATTGCGTTCTTCTTCGTGCCGTGGCTCGACCGCTCGAAGGTGAAGTCGATCCGGTATCGCGGCTGGCTCTTCAAGACCTTCCTGTTTGCGTTCGCGATCAGCTTCTTGGCACTCGGCTTCCTGGGCCTGCAGCCTGCGACGCCGGTGTACACGAATTCGGCGCGGATCTTCACCGTTATCTACTTCGCGTTCTTCGTTCTGATGCCGTGGTATTCGCGTGCCGATAAGACAAAGCCAGTACCGGATCGGGTGACCTATCATGCGCATTGATAAGAAGATGGCTTCAACCAACTCGTCGGGGGCGCGAAAGAAGACCTATCTCGCCCTGCTCGGTGTGGCGTTCGCCTGGTTGGGCCTGCCGCTCAGCGGCTTCGCAGCCTCTGCGGGCGTGGAGTTGCAGCCGGCCAAGAACGACGTGGGCAATACGGCGTCGTTACAGCGGGGAGCGCGCAATTTCGTGAACTACTGTCTCGGTTGCCATTCCGCGAAGTACGTCCGGTACAACCGTCTCGCCAAGGACTTGGGGCTGACCGAGGCGCAGGTCATGGAAAATCTGATGTTCACGGGCGAGAGACCGCACGACACGATGAAGATCACGATGCCGCCGCAGGACGCGGAGCGTTGGTTCGGCCGCACGCCGCCCGATCTGAGCCTGATGGCTCGTGCCCGCGGCACGGACTACATCTACACGTTCTTGAAGTCGTTCTACTTGGATCCGTCTCGGCCGACGGGCACGAACAATCTCGTGCTGCCGATGACCGCAATGCCGCATGTGCTTTGGGAGTTGCAGGGTTATCAAGAGGCCGAGTACGAGGGCAGGAGCGACGCCGAGAGCAATGCCGTGCACAAGGAGTTCAAGGGCTTCAAGATCGCGCAGAAGGGATCGATGACTCCTGAGGAGTTCGATCAGTTCGTGCGCGACACCGTGAACTTCCTCGACTACATCGCCGAGCCGATGCAGCTCGAGCGGCGCAACCTCGGCTTGCGAGTGCTCGGCTTCCTGTTCGTCTTCTTCCTGTTCGCTTACTTCCTCAAGAAGGAGTACTGGAAGGACGTGAAATGATCCGGCGCGCCCGCGGCCAAGTGCGGGCGCAGCACGATCGGTTCTCGTTCTTTCGTCAGAGGGCGCACCGACGTGATGACGTTGTTCTCGAAGGCCGATGATCCGTGGAGTCATCGCACGCGTATCGTTCTCGCCGAGAAGAGCGTTCACGTAGAGACGATCGATGTCCAGGAGGGGAACCTCCCAGCCGACCTCCTGGACCTGAATCCGTATCGAAGCATTCCCACGCTCGTCGATCGCGAGCTCGTCCTCTACGACTCGCGAATCATCATGGAGTACCTCGACGAGCGCTTCCCCCATCCGCCTCTCATGCCCGTCGATCCGGTCACGCGGGCGCAGTTCAGGCTGGCGCTCTACCGCATCGAGCGCGACTGGTATTCGCTCGCCGAGCAGATCAACGATCCGGACAAGAAGATCTCGCAGAAGGCGAAGAAGACCCTGAGGGACAGCATTCTCGCCAGTGCGGATGTCTTCAAGGCGAAACCGTATTTCTTGTCCGACGAATTCTCGCTTGTCGATGCGACGATTGCGCCGATACTCTGGCGGCTACCCGCGTGGGAGATCGAACTCGGGTCGCAGGCGCCGGCGATCACCAAGTACGCCCACCTGATTTTCTCGCGACCTGCCTTTCGCCAGAGTCTCTCGCGCGTCGAGCAGGAGATGCGCGCTTGATATGAACCGTGCTCGGCCCACTTTGCTGGTCGACGACGGTTCAGCGATTCGATCGAGCGCGTTGTCTGACGGGAGTTCTCGAAATGACTGATGCTCCAGTTCGATCCCGCCGACCGTATCTGCTGCGTGCCATGCACGAGTGGATTACGGACAGCCTGCAGACGCCGCACATCGTCGTCGATGCTACGGTTCCCGGCGTCGACGTGCCGCGCCAGTACGTGCAAGGAGGCAAGATCATCCTCAACATCAGCCACTCGGCGACCAGCGGTTTGAATCTCGGCAACGACTTCGTCACATTCCGCGCACGTTTTGGCGCGACCACTCACAACGTGACAGTCCCGATCGCGGCCGTCTTGGGGATTTACGCACGGGAGACCGGCCAAGGCATGATCTTTTCGGAAGCGGATGCGCCTCCGCCGCCTTCACCGCAAGGACCGTCCGAAACGCCGGCCGGCGGCGAAACGAAGCGGGCAAAGCCGACCCTCAAAGTCGTCAAATAGTCATTGCGCACTCAAGGATTGAGACGCGTTGCGCGCCACGCTCCGCCTGCATAGCTGAACTCATCGACGACCGTGAGCTCGCGCGACCATACTGCGCGGTCGTGAATTCGACCGGCACCCTCGATCCACAGCTCGACCGATTCGATCCAAAGACGATACCCGCCCCAATGCGGCGGTCGCGGAACGTGAGCTTGGCCTGACGAGTCCACACCGAACTCGCGAGAGTAGCGTTCGACCTCGGCGGCCAGTGCAGCTCGTGAGGCGAGCGGCTGGCTCTGGCGGCTGGCCCACGCTCCCACCCGGCTCGCAACAGGCCGAGTTGCGAAGTAATCGTCGCTCTCGGTTTCCGGCGAGCGCACGACCGGCCCCTCGATGCGCACTTGCCGATGCAGCGCATCCCAATGGAAGACAGCGGCAGCTCGAGGGCGGGCTGCGAGCTCCACACCTTTGCGCGATGTGTAGTTCGTAAAAAAGACGAGATAGCCGCTCGCGTCGATTCTCTTGCAGAGCACGACTCGGGCCGACGGCTTGCCGTCGGCGCTCACCGTCGCGAGCACCATGGCGTCCGGATTGGGCTGCGCGCGGCGCACAGCTGCTTCGGAGAACCATTGGGTGAACAGCGGCATGGGACTTTCCGGCAAGGCTTCGGGCAGCAAGTCGTCGGTCATGGGAGTTCCTAAGGCTACGCGCAGGCAAAGTCCGCTTTCGGATCTCGGTGCGGATAGTAACGCGGAGACGCTCTGCGACGCGCATGCTTGCCCACTCTGGGTTTCCGGCTGTAAAAGGGGCGAACATCGCTTTCTCAGCACTGTCGCAATAATGACACTCGAAGAGCTTCGCGCGCGGCTTACGGCCATCGATCACCAGCTACTCGAACTGATCGCCGAGCGTCAGCGGCTGAGCCGCGAAGTCGCGGAAGCGAAGCGGGCGATGGGACGGCCGACGCGCGATTTCAATCGAGAGCGCGAAGTTCTCATGCGCGCGCGCGATCTGGCGAAACAGCTCGATGTCTCGCCCGATCTCGCCGAGTCTGTAATGCGGCTGCTGATTCGAGGCTCGCTCGCGACCCAGGAGCGTATTCGCGTGGCTGCGGGCGGGCAGGGCAGCGGACGCAGAGCCTTGGTGATCGGCGGTGCCGGCAAGATGGGTCGATGGTTCGTGGAATTTCTGGCCTCGCAGGGCTACGTCGTCTCCGTCGCAGATCCCGGTGCCCGCGTCGAAGGCTATGGCTACTTTGCGGATTGGCGCGACGCGCCACTCGATGACGATCTCATCGTCGTCGCAACGCCGATGAGGACGGCCAACGTCATCCTGCACGAGCTTGCCGAACGTAGGCCCCGCGGAGTGATCTTCGATGTGGGTTCGTTGAAGACGCCGTTGCGTCCCGGGCTGACTGCATTGCGCAATGCCGGTTGTCGCGTGACGTCGATCCATCCGATGTTCGGGCCGGATACGGACTTGTTGTCCGGTCGGCACGTCATCTTCATCGATGTAGGGAGCCAGGAGGCTTTGGAAACAGCGCGCAATCTTTTCGCCTCGACGATGGCCGAACAGGTGGTCATGAATCTGGACGAACATGACCGCTTGATTGCCTACGTGCTCGGACTGTCGCACGCCTTGAACATCGCTTTTTTCACGGCGCTTGCCGAAAGCGGGGAAGCGGCACCGCGCTTGGCGCAATTGTCGAGTACCACTTACGACGCGCAAGTGGACGTCGCGACCAAAGTCGCCGGCGAGAACGCGGAGATGTATTTCGAGATTCAGTATCTCAACGACTACGGACGCGAGTCGTTACAAGCGCTCAGGGACTCGGTCGAGCGCCTGTGGCAGATGGTCAGTAACGGCGACATGGCGGGATTCATCGCGCTGATGGAGCGAGGACGCGAATATCTCGCGGGACGCGTCCGCGAGACTTAGCGATGCGCGGGCGCGATCCTGAAGCCGAGGTTCGCGAATTACGGCGGCGTATCGCGGAGCTCGTCGAAGAAGCTGCAGCGAACGAACGCCTCTTGAAGCGTAACCAAGAGCGCGAGCTCGAGCTGCTCAAGGCGGAAAGTCTTCCGCAGCTGTTCGAGACGATCTGTCAGGGCTTGAAGGCCTCGTACAACTTGGAAGCCGTAACGCTGTTGCTCGAAGATCCACAGCACGAAATCCGTCACCTGCTTCTTGCCGAGCAGATGCATGCGGAAGATTTTCCGCAAGTCATCTTTGCCGACACCGTGTACGACATGGCGCCTCAGTTCACGTCGTTTCACAAGCCTTGGCTGGGGCCGTACATGGGATGCGATCATCAATTGATCTTTCCTCGCGCCGAGGGACTCAAGAGCGTTGCGCTCATTCCCTTGCGCAGGAACGATCGGTTGATCGGCAGTCTCAATTTCGGCAGCGCGGACGAGAAGCGTTTCTCGCGCCACTTGGCGACCGATTTCTTGGCGCATCTCGGGGTCATCGCCGCGTTTGCGATCGAGAACGCGATCAACCGTGCTCGGCTCGTCCGTAGCGGCCTCACGGATTTCTTGACCGGCTGGCACAACCGCCGCTACCTGAACGCGCGACTGAAAGAAGAGCTCTCGCGCGCACAAAGACATGGCACGAACTTGGCGTGCCTCGTCATCGACCTCGATCACTTCAAACAGATCAACGACAAGTACGGCCATCTGGCCGGCGACGTAGCCCTTCGCGAGGTCGCTCAACGCATCGATACGCAGATTCGCGGGAGCGATGCGGCCGCTCGGTTCGGCGGGGACGAGTTCGTGGTCTTGGCACCTGGGATCACGGCGACGCAAGCGCACGCGCTTGGCGAGCGTATTCGCGAGGCTGTCTGCGCCACGCCCGTCGAGATCGCGCCTGGCACGGAGGTGACGCTCACCGTATCGATCGGGGTCGCCGAGATTAGTGTTTCTCGGCAGGAATCGGACTTGAAAGCGGTGGCAGAGCGCCTGCTTTCAGACGCCGATGCGGCGCTCTACAAAGCGAAGCAACAAGGCCGCAACCGCGTCGAGAAGGCGTAAGACTCGCCATTCGGGCGTGTTAGCATGATAATGCGAGTCATTCGCATCTACCGCTTCGGGGGTTTTCATGAGGTTTCAGAGACTTAAGGCGGTATTCGTAGCTGTGCTGCTCGTAGCCGGGCTGAACGGATGCTCCGAACGGTCGAACGAGATCGTTGTTTATTCGGCGCGTAACGAGCAGCTCATCAAGCCCGTCTTCGATCGCTACACGGCCGAGACCAGCGTGCAGATCCGTTTCGTCACCGACGATGCCGGTCCGCTGATCGAGCGCCTGGCGGCCGAAGGCGAGAATTCCCCTGCCGACGTCCTGTTGACGGTCGATGCTGGCGAGCTGTGGCATGCCGCCGAACGAGGGCTGCTGCGGCCGATCGATTCGGAGATTCTCGCTGCGAATATCCCCGAAACGCTGCGCGATCCTCAGAATCGCTGGTTCGGTTTTTCGGTGCGCGCGCGAACGATCGTGTACAGCACTGAGCGTGTGAAGCCAGAAGAGCTTTCCACGTACGAAGCGCTGGCCGAACCGCGCTGGAAGGGCAAGCTGTGTCTGCGTACTTCGAAGAAGGTCTATAACCAGTCGCTGGTGGCCATGCTGATCGCCCAACACGGCGAAGAGCAGACCGAGAAGATCGTTCGCGGCTGGGTCGAGAATCTGGCAACCGACGTCTTCTCGAACGACACGCAGGTGATGGAAGCGATCGCCGCCGGTCAGTGCGACGTCGGCATCGTCAACACCTACTAC
>DATCLP010000652.1:0-2861 GCA_036563855.1 Steroidobacteraceae bacterium
CCTGTGCGCCGATCCGTCACCGTACCGTCGACGTGGACCTCGAAATCAGCGGTCGAAGTGGTCGCCGGCGCATGCGGATTCGTGCAAACGCTTTGCGCCGTCGCCGTCAGCGGCGAAAGAAGCAGGAGCATGCAAAGCCGACGGATCATGTTCGTTCGCTCGTTCATTTTTCTGCCCGCACCAGCCGCAAGTGGAACAGAAGGTGCTTGTACGGCGTCGCAAGCTCGCCGCGCGTGAAGTCGACGGTCCACACTCCCTGCGGATCGCTTGCATACGGCGTTTGCGTCCAGTACAGGGCGTTGACCGAGGGCGTGTCCGGGAAGAAATCGGTGTCGATGGCCGGCTCGATGCGGCCGTGGTGCACGAGCGAGGCAAGCTCGTTGACGGTCGGTAAACGCCAGTCGTCGAAACCGCAGAGCTTCGCTGCATTCACTGCGGCCACATACGCGCTCGTGTCGCACGCGCTCCCGACGCAGAGTCCGCCGTTCGCAGTGCCCGCATGCCCGCCGTTGGCGCCCGCATCCTCAGAGAACCATGTATATATGTGTCCGCGGTGACGGAGATGATCAGCCTGATCGGGGCGCACCTCCCATAACAAGCCCGTCACGCGATCGAGCGTGCACGCCCAATCGTCGGGTCCGTCGCCGAGCGTTGCATCCGTCGGCAACTCGAAGCCCCCATTCGAGATCTTCATGAAATCGAAACCAGCCGCGCCGGCACCTGCCTTCACCAACGTGCCTGCACGCGCTTCGGCATCGCGACCATGCTCAGCATCTTGTTGCGGGAAGCCGGGCTGCGGACACTCAAGACCAGCCTGATCGCTGGTCGAGCAGGTCGTCGCGCCGGTATCGTTCAGAGCGCCCGTTGCGACATTCGAGATCGGTGCGGGCAGCATGACGGCGACCGTCTTGGTCGGCTCGCTCTCTTCCTCGCCCATGAACGCCGTGACGATGAAGTAGTAGTGCGCACCGTCTTCCAAGCCCTCGACGACGAGTGGACTCGAAACGTCTTCGAGCCGTACACCGCCCACCGAGTCGTAGGTGTCCGGAGTCAGATAGGGATCTTTTGCGTAATAAACGTTGTATCCGTCCGCCTTCTCCACCGGATCCCATTCGATCGTCGCCTTCCCGCGAGCTGTTTCGACCGTCGCATCGTTCGGCGCGGGCGGTGCCGGATCGCTCGGCGGCGGATTGGGCACCGAGCCGCTCGGCGGATTGTTCGGCGGCGACGGAATTCCGACGGTGTCTCCGCTCGAGCCGCCGCCACCGCCGCAAGCCGTCAGCGCAGTAAGCAGCAAGGCGGCCACGACGCACTCCGCAACGCGAGTGCGTTTCGTAAGCGGCACGAGAATCGAGCTATCCACAGACTTCACCGATGGCGTTCCGTCAAATGCCGGTCAGTGAATCAGTATCCGATTCGCCTCGGCCGCTCGGCAGTGAATCGGCTCTCAGGTAGACGCGCGCATTCTGTGCACTACTGCACAGCTCAGCGCGCGAATGGAGAATTGAGAATGAAGAATTGAGAACTAGGCGGCGCTTTGCGCGCCCGCCGTCTTGCCAGTGCCCAAAGCCCTTTGCGGTAACGAGGCGCGCTCCGCGCGCTCTACCCTACAGCCTCCAGCCTACAGTCTATTCCTCAGTGACCACCCTCGTCCTCACCGCCGTCTTCTTCGGCGTGATCTGTCCTCCGCGTTGCTGAATGGTCGCGACCGTTAGGCACGTGCCGAAGAACAGGATCAGCGACGAGTAGTAGACCCACAGCAGAACGAGCACGAGCGATCCTGCCGCACCATACGTCGATGCAGGTGCGACGTGCGTGAGATACAAGGAGATGAGGTACTTACCGATCGCAAACAGAATTGCGGTGATGAACGCGCCACGCCACACATCGCTCCACTGCAAATGCACGTCCGGCAGAATCTTGAAGATCATGCCGAACAACGCTGTCGTCACGGACAGCGACACAGCGAGATCGACAGCGGCGACCGCGACAGGCGGTATCGGAATCCAATCTCTCGCGTGCTCGATGATGCCGGTGATCGCAATACTCACGACGAACGACGTGAGCATCAAAAAACCGATGATCAGCACCATGCTGAGAGACAGCAGACGCACGGTGAGAAACGTGAGAATGCCGCTGCGACTCGGTTTCGCCCGCACGCCCCAGAACTGATTGAGCGAGCTCTGCATCTGCGCGAACACGGTCGTCGCGCCGAACAACAGTGCCCCTATGCCGAGCACGGTCGGCAGAATGCCGGATTCCTCCAATCGCGACCGCCGAACGGCCACTTCGACTGCCTCCGCCGCTTGCGAACCGACGAGATCGGAAATCGCCGCAGAGATCTGACCGCTCGCCGCATCTTCGCCGAACACGATGCCGACGATCGTCACGACGATGATGATGAGCGGCGCGAGCGAGAACAGCGTGAAGAACGCCAGCGCCCCCGCGTGCTGGAACGCGTCGCGATCGAGCCAGCGCTGCGCCGCGGTTTGCAAGACTTGCAAAAAAGTCAGACGTTTCATGAACGTGATCATCCTGCCGTACGCAAGTTCGCGCAACGCGCGATTGCGCGTACAGCAGCAGATCGCCTCTCCTTGGGGCTCCTTGGGGAGAGGCGGCAGAGCGAACGCGTCGCGGTGAGGGGGTGCTCGCGAAGCTCCGACCGTGACTCGTGACGAAGCTCGGGCACGCGCTTTTCGCTGTCAACTATCAACTATCAACTGCAAAAGCGCTGCAGCCACACACCACAGCAACACGAGCAGCACCGACGTGCGCCGAAAGAGCAGCAACGCGAAACCGACCAACGCAATGATGCCATCGCTCACGCTCGTAACTGCTGTCGTCCACACCGGATCGTAGAA
>DATCLP010000653.1:0-4388 GCA_036563855.1 Steroidobacteraceae bacterium
ACTTGAAGGAGAGATTTGCCGATGCCCAAAGCTCTTCCACTGCAGTGCCGAGCACTGCAGGTGCACCTTGTCCGCCGTATTCCTGCGGCGCACGCAGTTGGCACCAGCCGTCAGCGGAGAAGCGTGCATAGGCTTCCTTGAATTCGGGCGGCATGCGCACACCGTCCGGCGTCCATTGCGCACCCGTGAGATCGCCCTTGCGATTGAGCGGCGCTAGCACCTCCTCAGCGAACTTGCCTGCCTGCTCGAGCACGGAATCGGCCAAATCCTGCGAGTAGTCGGCGAAGTAAGGAATGCTCGACAACGTCTGATCGCCGATCAGCTCGTGGAGCACGAAACGAAGCTCTCGTAGAGGTGCGCGATACATCGGATGACTCTCGATACAGGTGACGATTAAACGTTGCGTCGGTATTGGCCGCCGACTTCGTACAAGGCGTGCGTAATCTGGCCGAGCGAGCACACCTTGACCGCATTCATCAGTTCCGCGAAGACGTTTCCGCCGGACGTTGCGCAGCGCTGCAGCCGGGCCAACGCCTCGGGCGCCTCAGCCGCATGGCGCGCCTGGAACGCGCGGACCATCGCGACCTGGAAATCTTTCTCGGCTTGCGTGGCGCGAATGAGCTGGGCGCTCTTGTGCGTTTCGGTCGGATCGCGCTCGGATAGGAACGTATTCACGCCGATCAGCGGCAGCGTCCCGTCGTGCTTGAGCTTCTCGTAGTACATGCTCTCTTCTTGGATCTTGCTGCGCTGATACATCGTTTCCATCGCGCCGAGCACGCCGCCGCGTTCGGAGAGCGATTCGAACTCCTTGTAGACGGCCTCCTCGACCAGATCCGTCAAGTACTCGAGGAAGAACGAGCCCTGCCACACGTTCTCGTTCTTGTTGAGCCCCAGCTCGCGATTGATGATCAGCTGGATAGCAACGGCGCGGCGCACGCTCTCCTCCGTCGGTGTCGTCAGCGCCTCGTCGTAGGCGTTCGTGTGCAGCGAGTTGCAGTTGTCCAGGAGCGCATAGAGCGCCTGCAACGTCGTGCGGATGTCGTTGAACTGGATCTCTTGCGCGTGGAGCGAGCGGCCCGACGTCTGGATGTGGTACTTCAGCATCTGGCTGCGGGCATTGGCGCCGTAGCGATCGCGCATGGCCCGCGCCCAGATACGGCGCGCCACCCTGCCGATGACCGCGTACTCGGCATCCATGCCGTTCGAGAAGAAGAACGATAGGTTCGGCGCGAAATCGTCGATCTTCATTCCGCGCCCGAGGTAGTACTCGACGATCGTAAAGCCGTTCGCGAGCGTGAACGCGAGCTGCGTAATGGGATTCGCGCCCGCCTCGGCGATGTGATAGCCCGAGATCGAAACCGAGTAGAAATTGCGGACCTTCTGGTCGATGAAGTACTGCTGCACATCGCCCATCATCCGCAGCGCGAACTCGGTCGAGAAAATGCAGGTGTTCTGCGCCTGATCTTCTTTCAGGATGTCGGCCTGCACCGTGCCGCGTACCTGCGAGAGCGCTTCGGCGGCCAGCCGCGCATGCTCTTCGGCCGTCAGCACACCCGGGGCGATGAGCTGATCGCTCGTCAGCCCCAACAGCGCCAGTCCGCTGCCGTCGTGGCCTTCGGGCAAAGAACCTTCGTAATGCGGCACGGGACAGCCGCGCGCGCGAATCCCCTCGTGGAGCTCCGCAATACGCTTCTCGGCGGCCGCCCAGCGGCCCTGCTCGCGCAGGAATCGCTCCACGCGCTGATCGATCGCGGTGTTCATGAACATCGCGAGAATGATCGGCGCGGGGCCGTTGATCGTCATCGACACCGACGTGTTCGGCGCGCACAGATCGAAGCCCGAGTACAGCTTCTTCATGTCGTCGAGCGTGGCGATCGACACGCCCGAGTTGCCGATGCGCCCGTAGATATCCGGACGCGTATCGGGATCCTCGCCGTACAGCGTCGTCGAATCGAAGGCCGTGGAGAGCCGCGTGGCCGCCTGACCGCGCGCTAAGTAATGAAAGCGTCGGTTCGTCCGTTCCGGACCGCCCTCGCCGGCGAACATCCGGATCGGATCTTCCTGCGCGCGCCGATACGGATACACCCCCGCCGTGTAGGGGTAGCTGCCCGGTAGATTCTCGTTGAGGATGAAGCGCAGCGTTTCGCCCCAATCGCGATAACGCGGCACGGCGATTTTCGGCAGTGAATTGCCGCTGAGCGACACGGTGTAGTTGTCGCCTTCGACGATGCGATCGCGCACTTTGTACGAATACTTCTCGTCGCTGACGCTGCGCACGCGCTCCGGCCAGCGCTTGAGCTCGCCGATGTTGGCCGCACCGACGTCATCGAGGCTACGGTTGTAGGCGATGCGAAGCTCGCGGCGTGTTGCATCGACCGACGAATCGTTGAGCGCCTCTTCCGGATAACGATCGAGCGGCGCCGGCAATGCCGGATCGTGCAGCGCCTTCAGGGACTCGTAGAGACCGAAAGCACGGCTTGCCGCCTCGACGGCCGCTTCGATGTCGCGGCGCACGCGCCGGCCTTCGGCTGCGATCTCGGCGAGATATCGCGAGCGATTCGACGGGATGAGCGGATCGCGCGAGACGAACTCGATCGGTCCTGGATCGAGGACCTGCCACTTGGACGTGCCTGTCTTCGCATCCAGCCGTTTGCACAGCTCGGCGAACAACCGGTTCACGCCGGGGTCGTTGAAGCGGCTCGCGATCGTGGGGAACACCGGCACTCGATCGTCCGGCAGATGCGCCTGGTCGCGGTGGTTGCGCCGCCACTGCTTGCGCACGTCGCGTAGCGCATCCTCGGCGCCGCGCTTCTCGAACTTGTTGAGCACGATCAGGTCGGCGTAGTCGAGCATGTCGATCTTCTCGAGTTGGCTCGCCGCGCCGTACTCGCTCGTCATGACGTAGACGGACAGATCGACGAGATCCGCAATCTCGGTATCCGACTGACCGATGCCCGCCGTCTCGACGATGATCAAGTCGAAGTTCGCGAGCTTCATCAAGCCGATGACATCGCTCAGCACCGCGCTCGTCGCAAGATGCTGTCGGCGCGTGGCAAGCGATCTCATGAACACGTTCTCGGCCGCCACGAGCGAGTTCATGCGAATGCGGTCGCCGAGCAAGGCGCCTCCGGAGCGGCGACGCGTGGGATCCATGGCGATGACAGCGATGTTGCGGTCGGGGAAGTGCCGCAAGAAACGCTGCAGCAGCTCGTCGTTGAGGCTCGACTTACCGGCACCGCCCGTGCCGGTGAGCCCAATGACCGGCGGACGATGCTTGGTGTTCGCAATGGCTTTGCGGATCGGATCCGCACTCGCACCCTGATCCGCGCTCGCTTCCAACGCCGAAACTGCGCGCGCGAGCTGGCCGTGGTCGCGCAGGTTCAACGGCGAGAACGTAAACGGAGGCTTCGCTGCCGCGCGCACCCGTCGGAAGACGTCTTCGATCATGCCGTCGAGACCGAGACGGCGGCCGTCCTCCGGTGTGTACACCTTTTCCACGCCATGCGCTTCGAGCGCTTCGACTTCGTGCGGTGCGATCGTTCCGCCGCCACCGACCACGACTCGAATATGGCTCGCGCCCTTCTCGCGCAGCATGTCCACCATGTAGGTGAAGTACTCGTTGTGGCCGCCTTGATAGGAGGACACCGCGATGGCATCCGCATCTTCTTGAATCGCGGCCCGAACGATGTCGGCGACACTGCGGTTGTGACCCAGGTGCACGACTTCCGCACCGTGCGCCTGCAGCAAACGGCGGATCATGTTGATCGCCGCGTCGTGCCCATCGAACAACGACGCAGCGCTGACGAATCGCAGCGGCCGCGCTGCTTCGGTGACCGCTTGCGCGCTCTCGTCGAGTCGCGCCGCATTGGCTCCGCTCGTCATTGCCTGCTCCGCCAAATGGTTTTCCGGGAAACGCCGCACCGCGTCATAGGGGTCCACACTGGGTTCTACCCGTGTGTCGACTATATACCGGCGAGTATACCAAAGGGAGTGGGGGCTCGGGGCTTGGGGCTCGGGACTTGGGGTTGAAGGCGCGGTAGCAGCCAGCATGCAGCGCAATGTGGAAGCAAATCCCCCGAACTCGCGGAGCGCGTTCACCCTCTCTTACGGCAGAGAAAGCAGAACGATGCGGGCGGGGGAGATAGATCGAACGTGGCAATGTGCCGCGGATCAGCGCAGGACCTTACTCGTCCGCCCTGCATTCGATCTGCAATGCCCGGGGAGAGAATGAACTCTTTCGGTTTTGGAGAGTCCTCTTGCCCGAGCCCCACGCCCCGAGCCTCACTCGCGCTCCTGCCACCTCTCGATCACCCGATGAATGAATTCCACGCCGTCCGTCAGTGCCGCCGGACCGGGCTGAAGGATGATCGAAGACTTCACCTCGTGAA
>DATCLP010000654.1:0-1677 GCA_036563855.1 Steroidobacteraceae bacterium
CCTACGGCCAGCTTCTCAAAATGCTCATGCCGCGTGCCCAGTGCATCGTCATTCACGACGGCACGGGTATGCCGTTGTGGATGTCCGACGGCTGCGATAGCGCGGATCTCATGCGACTCGTCGAAGAGGGCCTCAATCAGGCACGCAGAGGTACGCTCGATCCGGCTGAGCGCGACGGCTTCGCAAGGCAATGGAGCGGCGAAACGGCGTATGTCTTCCTTTTACGCGAAGGCTCGAATCTATTGGGCGCCGCCGCGCTTTGTTATCCGGATCCGACCACCGGCGCGCGCCCCTTCTCGCTGGTACACGGCTTGCTGCGTCCGGCGCTGCAAGTCCTCAGCCGCGAATTGTTGAATCAATCCAGCATCGGCGATCTGCAACGCAATCTCTCGCTGCGCGACGGCGATCTCGATCTGCTGCTGGATGCGAGCGGCGGCGAGGATGCGCAGGGCGATGACTTCGAGCCACTGCTGCGCAATTGCGTCGTGCGTCTCGCGTGCTGGTCGGGCGCGCTACTCATTCCCGAAAAGAAGATCGAGCTCGTTTACGCGGCCAACGCTGCGCAGCTACGCATCGATGGCGATTCGCTCGATCGCCTGCAACGGCATCTGCTGGCGTGGGTGCAGGTCCAACGCCACACGCTCGCCATGAACAAGCCCGCTCCGGCGGGCAGTCCATTCGAAGGCTTGCCGCTCAAGATTCTCGCGTGCCCCGTTCGCCAAGGCGGCCAAGACGTGGCCGGCGCCTTGCTCCTGTTTCGCCCGATGTCCGCACCCGACTTCGACATGCGCCAGGTGCGCATCGTGGAAATCATGACGCGGCGTATGGCGTACGTGCTGCAGAACGCCTACGACGTAACGACTGGATTGCTGACGCGCTCTGCATTCGAGCAACGTGCATTCGCAGCGATCGGTAGCGACACGAACAGCGAGCATTGCGTCGCCTATGCCGACGTCGATCGCTTGCACATCGTCAACGAGAATCACGGCATGCACGCGGGCGATGAGGTGATCACGCGCATCGCGGAGTGCATCAGCGGACATTTGCCGGCGGGAGCAATGGCCTCACGCATCTCGGGCGACCGGTTTGCGCTGTTTTTCCCGAACACCGCGCTCGAAGAGGCCGAGCAATACTTGGCCACGCTCTGCTCGACGATCTCGACGCTGTCCCACGAACATGACGGTAAGCAGATCGATCTGTCGGTCAGCATCGGTGTCGCACGCGTGCCCGACACGAAGCACCCGCTGTCGCACGCGCTCGCGGCGGCGGAAGTTGCCTGTAAGGCCGCGAAGGATCGCGGGCGCGGACGCGTCGAAGCGTATCGCGACGCCGACCGCAGCATCGTGCGGCGCTATGAAGACGTGGCGATCGCAGGCGATCTGCGCGAGGCGCTCATGAACGATCGCTTCTGCATGGAGGCGCAGCCGATCGTGGATCTCACGCACCCGGGTGCGCCGCGGCGCTTCGAGCTGTTGCTGCGCATGATCGACGGCAACGGGGCGAGCATTGCGCCGGACAAGTTTCTTTCGGCGGCGGAGCGTTATCAGATTGCGGGCGAGGTCGACCGCTGGGTCGTGCAGTACGCACTCGAGATTCTCTCGTCGGCCGCGCCGGCGCTGCAGAATCTCGGTGCTCACTTTGCGATCAACCTGTCCGGGCAGTCGGTCGGCGACGACG
>DATCLP010000655.1:0-6680 GCA_036563855.1 Steroidobacteraceae bacterium
GGATCAGGTTCTTGTCGTTACGGCTGCCGAGCTTGACGACGTTCTTCGCGAGATAACGAATGCCGCGGATGCCGACGATCGGAATCGGCGCCTTCGTCATCGTGTGGAAGTTGCGACGGATCGCGGCGGTAATGAGCTTCGCGTAATCGATCTCCCGCGGCATGCGCGTCGGGTAATACATCAAGCCCTTCGCGGCCATGGCGCCTTTCGCGAAACGCGCTTTTTCGAGCGCATCGGCGGGGCAGCGGGTCGTGACTTCGAAGACAGGATCGCTGATCAAGTACTCGTCGCCTTCTTTGCCGTAGACGATCAAGTTGTGCATGTTGAAGTGGAAGCGCATGGCTTCCGGAAAGTACGGCAGCCAGTACACGCACGTTTGCAGGCCGACGATGCGTCCTTGCGCAAGCTGTTCGTCGAGCGCAGCCATACCGGCTTTGGAGTCGCGGAAACGGCGGCGTTCCATTTTCACGCCGAGACGCTTCGACATTGCAGCGATGATCGTGCCCGGCGGCATGCGATAGGCGATGAGCGGCATGCCGGCGAGCTTGACGAACGGGATGTACGCAAACGTGAGCGCACTCGCGAGACCGAAAGCCATCGGCTCGCTCATCGGCACGCCGTAATGCGTCATCATCGCGGAGACGACGCCGCTCTCGCAGTGTGCCGACTGCCGATGCACGAATGGAGGTTTGTTCACGTCTGCAGTCCCGGCGTCGCGAGCATCAGCCAGCTCAGAGGGCAATGCGGCGGCTGAAGGATGAGTCATGATTGGCTCTCTCGCGGCGGAACTGACTTCAAGCGCTCCACGCTGATCCCCATCGCATCGGCATAACGCTGCAACACGCGATCCGGCAAGCGCGCAAATCGTTTCACGTCGAAATGACGCCGAATGCGCCATTTCCAGATACCGCTCGTGGCCGCCAACGTGTCGAGCTCCATCCGCCGGTCGAACATATGAAATTCCAGCGGCGACGTCTTACCGGCAAGCGCACGCTCCCACGCGTCGTTCCGTAGGCGATCGAGCTCGGCAATGGCCGTAAGTGTCGCGAACGTTTCAGGTTCCCACCCGGCCGATTTCACGCCCGTGTATTCGCCCTTCTCGTCGACGGCGTAAAGGAGCTTGCGCTGACCTTCGTACGTCGGCGAGGGCTCTTGGGGAACGGAGGAAACGTCCATCTGGAATGGAGTATTGAAAATGGAGAATTGAGAATTGGCTTGTCGGCGATCCTTCTGCGCAAGCACCGTCCTTAATTCTCCATTCTCAATTCTCAATTCTCAATTGCGCTCACGGCATTGCCGTGAGCTGCATGTATCCTGCCGCAAAACGCCCGCTTTCCGGGATGTAGCAGAGCAGCTTGTCGCCGGGGCGGAGCTGACCGGAGCGGCGAAGCTCGTCGATGATGATGTAGATGGAAGCGGAGCCCGAATTGCCGCGCGTCGTGAGGTTCGTGAACCAGCGCTCTTGAGGGATATCGAAGCCGATGCGCTTCATGCCCTCGTAGATCTTGTCGCGGAAGAACGCGGACGAGTAATGCGGGAGGAACCACGCATAATCATCGGCCTTGATCTTGCGCTTTTCGATGATCGCGCCGAGCGGTTTCTCGACGCTGTAGCGCACGATGTTCTCGTTCAAGAGCTTCACGTCTTGTTTCACTGCCATGACGGAATTGCGTTCGCGCTCGCGGCTCGACATCGTCGACCAACCCTGAATCGTGCCGTCTTCGCGCTTCACCGCACCGGCGTACATGCAGGTCTCGATTTCGCCCGCATAGGAAACCAAGTCGATCCAATCGATGCGCAAGCTCGTCTGCCCCGGACGCGGTTCCGGCTCCAGCAGCAACGCGCCAGCTCCGTCGGATAGCATCCAACGCAGGAAGTCCTTTTCGAACGCAAGCTCGGGCCGGCTCTCCAGCTCCGCGATTTGCGCGTCGGTTTCCGCCGTGAAGTTATGCGCGCGCATCATCGCCGAGGACAATTCCGAACCGGCGGCCACGGCGTTGCGACGCAAACCCGAGGCAACGGCCATGTAGGCGTAGTTGATCGCAGCGACGCCGCTCAAACAGACGCCGGCGGTCGCGACGGCTTCGAGCGGCGGCAGCTTCAATTCGCCATGCACCATCGAGGCGTGGTTCGGCATGAGCTGATCGGCGATCGACGTGCCGCAGGCAAGGCATTCCAACCGGTCGAGCGAGAAATGCTCGTCCGCGAGCTTGCGGATGGCTTCCGCAGTCATCGACGCATTCGTGTGGGTCGGCTCGAGCGTCTGCGGGTCGATCGCATAGTGCCGAAACTGAATTCCGTTGCTGCGCAGGATCACCCGACGCGCACGCGAAGGACGGTCTCCGACCTGCCCGAGAATCCTCTCCATGTTGTCGTTGTCGACGGGCGGGTTGGGCAGGAACGAAGCAGTGTTCGTGATGTAGACGGCTCTACCGGTCATGCGCGTTGATCCAAGTATTCGGTGGATTCTCCCGACGGTGCGGCGAAATAGGCGCGCAGACGTTGCGTACGAGCTCGCATCAGCGGCCGCAGCAGGCGCTTCAAGACAGCGCTGATCGGCACGACGGTAAGAATCAACGAAATCAGAAAGAGAACATACAGGCCGAGCACGAGTCGGCGTGTGATCGACTGCCGGTTTCCGAGGGCGCGCAACAACCCGCCCCAAATGCGAAAGCTGCGGCGTACGACTGTTTCCGACGCGATCAAGCCTTCGTTGATGGTAACCGCTCCCAAACCCTGCAGCATCGGCCTGAAGTCATCGGGTCGGCGCTCGGGAAGCTGACGTGCAATTGCTTCGCCGAACCGGCGGGCGCGCGCAATTTCCTCGGGCGGAATGCCCGCACGCGGGATGCGTCCGCCGAGGAACGGGCCGCGCTTGCCGGTGAGCATCCACATTGGCGTCGAGATGAACGTCGCAGCCATGTGCGCCAGATCGACGAGCGCCACGTTGTCGATGAGGTGTCCGCCGAGGCGTGCGATGTGTTCCTTCATGCGCTCCTGCGCCATGAGCCACATGTTGCGGCAACCGATCACCGTGATGACGGGCTTGCCGCGAAGCAGCCGCGCGGCCTCAGGGCTCTTCAAGAACGCCATGGTCGGCAGATTCGGCGAGACGAACCAGACGGTGTAGGCGATCACGATCAGATCGAATTCGGCATCCGGCAGCGGCAAGGGCTCGATCGGATCCGGATCCTCGTACACGCACTCCGGAAAGGTGTTGAAGAACCGCCAGAACGGCCACGGAAACGGATAGGGCTCGACGGGCTCGAGCGTGATCTTCGTGACTTCGATGTTCGGCGATTCTTCCAGCGGACCGGTGATCGAATCGACGATGTCGCGGAGCTGACCCGTTTGCGAGTAATGGACGACCAGGATCCTTTTCATCACCGCTGCTTCAGTACGTGCCCTGTCGGGAAAGGACTCCCGCGACACGGGAGCTCGTCGGCTCGATCCGGGTGAGCCTTTCGCCTGCGCTGTTAGCTCTGCCTCGTCCCGCTCGAACAAGCCAGGAGAGCCGGTAAGCGTCTGTGGTCCGAAAATTATGCCATGCAGGCCTACGGCCGCGACGACCTAAATTCACGACCGTCTTCGGTTCAGGTTTGAAGCACGACCGAAATGCGACCTTCGCTCAATAGACGTTTCGAAGAACCACGCAGCTCGACCGCGAAGTCGTAAATCAGACCGTCGTTACGGGCGAGCCGGCGACTGGCGGTGATGATCAACGGTTCAGGAAGGTCGTCGATGCGATCGATGTACAGCCTGACATTGCGCAGGACTCCGAGCATGCCCGGTTGGGATCCTGAATTCGCAAGCAGCGCGCCATGAACGGCCATTGCTTGAGCTGCGTATTCGACGAGGTGCAGGGCCGAGAGCGCACCGTCCCGGCGCAAGGGATTCGCTGTGCTGCGATGCGTCGTCGACGTGCATCGAATCCACTCTGCAGTCCATTCCTCGATCGCATCGAGCAGGCACATCGAGCCGGCGTGGGGAATGAGCGCTGCGAGCTCGGTCTTGCCGATCATGACGGCGGCTCGACGGTGACCGCGAGACCTGCATTCGAGCCCCGCGGGAGGACGACTCGCCCTGAACGGCCGAGCGCCAGCAACTCGAGCAGTGGCAACGCCGCCAAAGCGGGATTGCCATGCCGCAGCTCCTCGAGCTGCGGAACGGCCATGGTTGTGCTCGCCTCGTGCACGTGAGAGCAACGCAGGCTCGCGAGCGATTCCGGCCGGCGCGCCTTCGTCAAGATCAGACTGACACCGGCGATGCAGGCGATCGGGCGCTTCTCGAACAGCGGTTGCGGCGGCGGCAGGTCGAACGCGACGAGCAAAGTATCGAAACCGTCCGCCAGGACCAGCGCGCTCGCTTCCTCGAGCCCGGCCGCAAACGAAAAGTCGTACGCAGACAGCGTCGTCGAAGGTGCGCGCGCTCCGACGGCGATGCTCCAGTAACCGGCGGCTGCGTTGTGAACGGAGTTGTGAAAGTCGGTCGGCGATACGAACCGGGGCGTTTGAGTGAGCGCGCTCGAGATCCGATGAATGATGTTCAGATCGGCGTCCGAAGATGCGAAGACCGAGGCGAGTGCGGCTGGATCGAGCGACGATGCACGAATCGCATCCTCTGCAGCCTGAAACGCGACGCGAACGGTCGGTGTTGCGCGGCGCCGTTCGTTGGGAGGCAGCAATTGCGGTGCCGGCAACGGCATGTCTGCAGCCGCATAGGCCGACTCGCCGCGCAGGACTTCACGCGCTGCTTGCCAGTTCGCAAGCCCCGGCGCTGTGATGCCGACCGCCTCGACCCAAACGCGTTCGCCGGCGCTCATGCTCTTGCTCCGAACAGCAGCGAGCAGTTGCTGCCTCCGAACCCGAAAGAGTTGCTCATCACCTTGCGCACCGGCGCGTAGCGATCTTCGAGCAGTACGGCCGCATCGATGGTCGGATCCTTCGTGCGCGTGTTGAGGCTGCGCGGCATGAAGCCGTGCTCGATGCAGAGCATTGCAATCGCAGCTTCGACGATGCCGGCGGCGCCGAGCGTATGACCCGTCCAACCTTTCGTCGAGCTGCATGGCGTGCTCGTCCCGAACACAGTGCAAACAGCGCGCGATTCCGCGCTGTCGTTCGCCATCGTGCCGGTGCCGTGCAGATTGATGTAATCGACTTCAGCAGCCTCGACGCTTGCGCACGTCAGCGCTGCCTGCATCGCCGCGGCGGCTCCGTGACCTTCCGGGTCGGGCGAGGACATGTGATATGCATCGCTCGTTTCGCCATAGCCCAGCATCGCGATCGGCGCATCCGCATTCGGATCGAGCAATGCAAATCCGGCCGCCTCGCCGATCGAAATGCCGCTGCGTGCGGCATCCGCAGGTCTGCAAATGTCCGTCGAAACGAGCTGCAACGAATTGAAGCCGTAAAGCGTGGTGAGACAGAGGCTGTCGACACCGCCGACGAGCGCTGCATCGCAGGCCCCGGCGGCGATGGCTCGGCGTGCGGATGCGAACACCTTGGCGCTGGACGAGCACGCCGTCGAAATCGCGAGCGTCGGACCGCCGAGATCGAGAACCTTCGCGACGAAATCCGCGACCGAGAAAATGTTTTGTGTGTAGCGATGCTTGAACCAATCGGGCAGACGCCCGCTCTCGGGATCGCGTGCTCGATAGGCGAGCTCGGTCTGTTGCACGCCCGACGTGCTCGTACCGATGAACACGCCGACCCGCTCGCCGCCGTAGCGGGCGCGCAGCTTCGCGACCGCATCGAGGAAACCATCCTGATGCAGCCCGAACAGCGCAAGCCGATTGTTGCGACAGTCCCAATCCGACCACTGTTCCGGCAGCGGCACGTCGAAGTCGGCAACTTCGCCGAGCCAGCAGTCGAGCGTGTTCGTGTCGAACTGCACTTTGCGCAAACCGGTCGTGCCGTCGCGCAACGCACGCCAATGTGCATCGCGTCCGGCACCGAGCGCCGACGTCACCGTGAATGCGCCGATCGGCAGCGGTTTCATGTCGTCTTTCCTGCGCGAATCCGGTCCGCGTGCGTATGTTGCTCGCGCGAAGCAGCACGCCGAGGCGGTTGTGCCTCGGCGGCGCGAGTCGTTTCCGTGTCCAGCCAGTAGTCGTAGAAGTTGAACCAGTTGTACGGTGCGAGATGTGCGTAATACTCGAGGCGTTGCGCATAGCGTTGCGCAAACTGCTGGATGGCGGCTTCACGATTCTCGCGCGGCAGCTGAATCGATTCGGCAAACAGCTCGAAGTGCGCGGCGTAACGATTGTCCCCGAGATAGCAGCCGAATCCGAGAATGACGGGGACCTGCAACGCATGCGCCAGCTGCCACGGCCCAACCGGCAGACGCGCTTTACCGCCCAAGAATTCCACCTCGACGGAACGCTCGGTCGGCAGCGCGCGATCGGCCATGATGCCGACCATTCGACCTTCTTCGAGCGCTTCTTTGAGTTTCAGCACGAGATTCGGACCGCGTTCGGACGCATCGATGACGCTGCGCGCGAGCCCTGGATTCACCTGTTCGAGGAGCTGAGTGAGCATCCGCCCGTGATTGCGATCTAGCAAAATCGACAGCGGCAAGCCGCGTTTCTTGATCGCGGTCACACGCAACGCTTCGGCGCTGCCGAAGTGCGCAACGAACAACAGGCATCCTGGCTGGCGCGCGACTGTCGCACGGACCTGTTC
>DATCLP010000656.1:0-3009 GCA_036563855.1 Steroidobacteraceae bacterium
ATCCTCGTCCTTGGCGTCGGGGATCCGCCACATTTCCTCGGCCTGATCGAGCGGGGGCGGAGTCTCCAGCAGATTTCGCCACTCCGGATAGAACTGCTTACTCAAGAAAGCAAGCCGCTCCGACGTGCGCAGGCGCTCGAACATCATGTCGACGCTGCGCGCAAGACGAGTGAAGTTGGCATCGACCGGCGAGCTCGGGCGGTACCAGTGCTCGCTCAGGTTCCGGAACAGCTTGCCGACATCCACGTCGGCCGGCCGGACCTCAGGCATAACCGCGCCAATGGTGCTCGTGGCTAGGTAGTGACCGAGCCGGCGATAACTCCCGAACTGCGACTCCGAGAAGAATTAATCCGTAGTCGTCTCATGGGGGAAGGCCGGGTGCTCCGAGGCGTAATGCAGAAGATCGGACGGTGCCCTTGGGTTTGAGGAGGTGAACGACGAGGTCTTCTGCGACGGCGTTCATGGTTATTCCTTGTTATGGTTCGACGCCTGCGAGTTGCCGAAGACTGTCGGTCACGAACCGTGCGTTGGCAGGAGCCCGTGATGTCCAACAAGCCGACACGGCTCCCCGAAGCACAACGTCGGGTAAAGCCGCAAAATGTCAAGTCTTTGGCGAAAGCATAGAACAATTGCAAGTCCGGTACAGCACCAGGGCGTGTGGCGTCGCTGATCGTCGGACGCGGCGTGTGGCTTGCAGGAATCGGCGTAGCCGTCGGCATAACGCTTGCGCTCGCAGCTCGCAGCTTGTGACCTTATTCCTTTTTGGAGTTGCTTGGCACGGCCGTCTCTTATGCCGCGGGCGCCGGCCTGCTGCTCCTTGCGTCGATGGCGACAAGCCTTTTCCCGGCGCTGCGGGCTGCACGCGTCGATCCCGTGATGGCGTTGCGGGGGGATTAAGCAGCTCGAAACTGTGAGGAAATGCCATCCCGTATCCAAGAACCTCCCGTATCGTAGGAGAAGGCGAAGACCGAGGAGCGGGACATGGCCGATATGGTGTACTGCCGCGGATGCGGCAAGGAAATTCATCGAACCGCACCGATCTGCCCTCAATGCGGCGCCGTGCAGAGGGCACGCCGCTACAAGAGCAAGATGGCTGCGGGTGTGCTTGCACTTCTACTCGGCGGCTTGGGCATACATCGCTTCTATCTAGGGCAGTGGCGGGGTGTTTTGTACTTACTGTTCTTCTGGACGTACATACCGGCTATCGTCGCTGTAATAGAGGCCCTGGTGTTCTTCCTACGTGATCAGCGACGTTGGGACGAGATCTACAACGAAGGAATTCCGAGCGAAGGCACGAGTAGTGCGGCAACCGTCCTGGCGGTAATCGCTGCGGTTTTCGTGTTCACCATGATAGCGGGCATCATTGCCGCAATCTCGATTCCCGCATATCACGACTACACATTGCGAGCGCGAGCAAGCGAGGCTGTCTTTGCAACGGAACCGCTGCGACAGGCGATTGCCGAGAATCCTGCCTTGTCGAAAGACCATCTCGATCGACTTTCCAGAGAAGCCGTAATGGGAAGTCGGTACATCTCCGATGTTCGGGTCACAGCAGATCGCGCAATTCTCGTAACGATGGGCAAGGAAGCGTCAGGACTGGCAGGCGAAACTGTTCTCTTCGAGCTGAAGAATGTCGACGGCAGTCTTGTCTGGGAATGTAGAGGCGGCAGCCTTGTGGCGCAGTATCGTCCGAGTCAATGTCGGGAGGGAGCGCTGGCTCTTTCTTGGGCCGAGAGCGGTTTCTGTGGCGCTGCCAGCCCCTCGCGTCAATGGGGCGACGATGCTAACGAGCGAACGAGCCAAGTGCTGGGCGCATGATGCTACGCGCGCAACCCGAGCTTCTTCATCAGCCGATGGAAGTTCCCGCGATCGATCCCGAGCGAGCGTGCAGCGGCCGCGCAGTTCCCGCCGTACGTCGCGAGCCGATCCTCGATCAGCTGCCGCCTGAAGTCGTCCACCGCCTCGCGCATCGTCGCCATGCGTTGCGGCAGCGTGGCGTTCTGCTCTCGAGTGATCGGATCATGCGCATCACCGACGTCGTCTGCGCCGAGATGCTTCGGCGCGAGCTCGAGCAGATGATCGCGCCGATGCCCTTCCGCAAGCGCTCGGACGATCGCCCGCGACAGCGCGTGCTCGAGCTCGCGCACGTTCCCGGGCCACGAGTACTGCCTGAGCCATCGACGCGCCGCCGCACTCAGCCGCACGCCGCGCACTCCGAGCCGCCGCTGGTTGCGCTCGAGAAAATACCCGGCGAGAAGCAGCACGTCGTCACCGCGCTCGCGAAGCGGCGGAACGACGAGCGGATAGACGCTGAGGCGGTGATAGAGATCCAACCGGAAGCGTCCGGCGAGCACTTCCTCCTTGAGATCACGGTTCGTCGCCGCGATCAGGCGCACGTCGACGCGCCGAGCACGGTCGCAACCCAGACGCTGGATCTCGCCGCTCTGAAGCGCGCGAAGGAGCTTCGCCTGCACGGCGAGCGGCAATTCGCCGACCTCGTCGAGGAAGAGCGTCCCCTGATGCGCGAGCTCGAACTTACCGATCCTGTCCTCCGTCGCGCCCGAGAACGCGCCGCGTACGTGCCCGAAGAGCTCGCTCTCCGCGAGCGACTCGGGCAGCGCCGCGCAGTTCAAATGCACCATCGGCTCCTGCGCGCGCGACGAGTGATGGTGAATCAGTCTCGCGACGAGCTCCTTGCCGACGCCGGTCTCGCCGAGGATCAGCACCGGTAGATCGGAAGGCGCAACCGTGTGCGCCTCGCGCTGCAATCGCTGCATCGGCTCGCTCTCGCCGATCAGCTCGTCCCGCACGCCTTCGTGCAGGCGCCAGAGGTTCACGCGGTGGTGCCGCTCGAGCTGCTGCTCGAGGCTCTGGATCCACTCGGCCGCCCGCACGGTCGCCGCCGCGACGGCCGCGAACGCATCGAAGACGTCGCCGTCGATCGCATCGAACTGACCCGGCGTCAACGCATCGAGGGTCAGCACGCCCCACGGTTTGCCTTCTACATAC
>DATCLP010000657.1:0-2216 GCA_036563855.1 Steroidobacteraceae bacterium
CAATTTGACAGATTGTTTTGCGGTGCCCGAAACGTCGAGCCTCATATTAGTCAGTCTAGCAGCGCGAATCTGCGCTTGCGGCACGGCTCGTACTTCCGGCCGGTGCTCGTGCCGGGTGCCGATCTGGAAAGAATTGCAACGGCTCGCGACGCTCAGAGCGCCCGCATCACAGGCGGATACTTCGCGAGGTATTCGCTCCTGTCCGCCAGGATGCGTGCGGCCTCGCGTTCTTGTTCGGGCGTCTTCGCGAGACCGAGCAGCGAATCGGCGGTCTTGCGCAGGGCTCGCGTCGCGGCCCTGTTGTTCGGGTGAAGCCGATACGCTTTCGCGTAACTATCGATGGCGTCGTACAACGCCACGATGTTTTGCTCCTGTTCATAGAACTGCCAGCTCGTATCGCCTTCCGACATCGCAGCAGTGAATTGTTCTTGCACTTCGGCCGGTAGACTCTCGAATGCGATGGCGGGACCGGATTGCACGTAGTCGTGATAGGCGAATGCTGCGGCGGCAATGGCCAGCACGATCGTCGCTGCGACCAGCGTTTTCTGGAGCCGCGTCGCGCCGAACATTTCTCTGAGGACTTCGCCCGCATCCTGCGGACGCTTGGCGCGATCGAAGGAAAGGCAACGCTCGAGCACCCGAGCTTCGCGTCGCGTGAGCTCCTTCGGCATCGGCGGCTCGATGCCGAGCTCGCGCGCTTTGGGAGCGCTGTAGCGTTTGTAGGGATGCTCGCCCGTCAGCAGCTCATAGGCGATGATCCCGAGCGCATAGACGTCGTCGGCGGGATGCGGGTCGGCGCCTTCGATCATCTCGGCAGTTGCGTACGCCTCCGTGTAGGCACCGAGCGAACCCGCGTCGAAGACATCCTGTTCCGCGCTGGGCGATGGAACCGCGCGTGCAATGCCGAAGTCGAGCAGCTTCGGCGTGCCGTCTTCGAGCACGAAAACGTTCCCCGGTTTGAGATCCGAATGCACGATGCCTTTGCGATGGGCATACGCGAGACCTTCGGCGATGCCGCGGATGATCGGCAACGCTGCATCCCGTCCGATGCCTTTGCCGCGGGCTTCGCGCGCGATGGAGTGGAGCGACCGGCCTTGCAGGAGCTCCATCGTCATGAAGGCCGACGAACCGTCGCGATCGAAGTCGAACACTGTCACGACGTTCGGATGCGCGAGCGTTTGCGCCTTGCGCGCTTCGCGCTGCAGGGCGATGAACGCATCAGGGTGCTGCTCGAAGTCGCCATTCAAGATCTTGATGGCGATGCGCGGATTCGGGTCGCGCGCTTCTTCCTTGCGGCGATCCACGGCGGCGAACACGACGCCCATCCCGCCGCGTCCGATCTCGCGTTCGAGCAGGAATCGATTCTTGATGACCTTGCCTGGACGGAATCGTGCCGGCGTCGATGTTCCGACACCTTGATCGTTCACGACGCGCGTTGCAGTAGCTTCTACCGACGCGGGAGGAGCGATCCTGACGGTTTCTTCCTGCCGCACGAGCGTTTCTGGAGAAAGACGGATCGTATCCGTCGGGCGCAGCAACGTCTCCGTGCTCGGCCCGTCGGCTCGCTTTGCCGTGCGCTCGAACGTCAGTTCGTCTTTGTCGTCCTTCATCGTGAAACCGTCGGCGGGGCGTCGGTAACGCCGGCGCTCATGATGTCACGGCCGGCTTCCTACCGCAGCGGCCGAAGGCTCAGGATACCGATATACGCCGAGCATGCTGTTGAGACATGGCTGCGCGCCCATATGGCGATGTGTACTCCGCTCTTGAAGAGGCAGCGAAGCAGCTTGCCCGGCCAATTAACCCGACCATTCTGTCTACCAAGGAACTGTCCAAGCGCGTCGCCAATGACAACGCATTCGTCTCAAGAGTGTTGTCGCAGCCGAAGATATGGCTAGTAGGAGGCGAGGATGCCCTCCGCATTTGAGAATTTATGCGGGTCGGACAAGCCATTGAAGGCAGAGGCGCCCGATGCAAAGGAGTTTGCGGATTAGTACGTTCTGGTCTGGCGCGACTAAAGGACGCAGAGAACGAAGCGCTCGCGCTTGAGAGTCGCTTCGATCTCGCATACAACGCAGCGCGTATCCGCACTTTTCACGAGCTCGGGATCACGTTGGCGTGCCGCCAATAGAGCCGCCACACGCCTGATTCCTTCTTCCAAATATTCGTGAAGCGGCGCGTGATCTTCTGCCCGGCAGTCAGGCCGGCGCTGGGCGCGC
>DATCLP010000658.1:0-8046 GCA_036563855.1 Steroidobacteraceae bacterium
GCCCGGTGATCGACGCCGAAGGCCGCATCGTGGGACTGGCTTTCGACGGCAACACACATGCAATTGCCGGCAGCTATTGGTACGACGCCAAGCTCAATCGCATGATCGCTGTGCATCCGCAAATCATGGTCGTGGCCTTGCGGGATGTGTACGGCGCGGATTCGATCGTTCAGGAAATCTTGGTCAAGAGATAAGGGAAGGAGGGAAGAAGGGAAAAAGGGAAGGAAACTCGTGACTGGTGACTCGTGACTCGTGACGGTTCAATCCAGGTACATCATTTACACAATGGTCCAGGTACATCGTTTACACGGGTGATTTCATCATGGCGGATCGAGGAGGTCTGCCATGCCGTGGAACGAGAGTACTGTGATCAGCGAACGCAATAAGTTTGTTAGAGCCTACTTGTCCAGCGCCTACCAGATGACCGAGCTGTGCGCGCTGTACGGCGTGAGCCGACCGACGGGCTACAAGTGGGTACGGCGCTTCCTGGAAGGCGGCCGAGCCGGCTTGGTCGATCGCTCGCGAGCTCCTCAGCACTGCCCGCATCGCATGAGCGAGGAGACGCAAAGATGGTTTATCAAGGCGCGTAAGCGCTTCGGCTGGGGTGCCCGCAAGTTGCTGAAGATATTCCGCACCCAGCATCCTCGCAGCGCTTATCCCTCCCGTAGCGCCATCAGCGCCCTGCTCAAGCGAGAAGGCTTGGTCAACCCTCGCCGACAACGTCATCGCCGAGCTGCAAGTGGCGGGCCGCGCCGTGTCGTCACTGCACCGAACCAGCTCTGGACGGTCGATTTCAAAGGCCAATTTCGCCTGGACGACCGCCGCTGGTGCTACCCGCTGACGCTGATGGATCACTTCTCGCGCTACCTGCTGCTGTGTCGCGGATTGCCCGATTGCAGCGGTCCAGCCGTGCAACAGCACATCGATCGGGTGTTTCGCCAGTATGGATTGCCTGAAGCTATCCACTCCGATAACGGCGCACCGTTCGCCAGCCCCTCTGCGCTGGCAGGCCTGACGCACCTGTCGGTGCATTGGATCAAGCTGGGCATTCGCATCGAACGATCCCGGCCCGGCTGTCCGCAGGACAACGGCGCTCACGAGCGAATGCATCGCACTCTGAAGGACTGTACCGCACGACCACCCGCAGCAAACCTGCGCGCTCAGCAAGGACGATTCAATCGCTTCAGGCGCGAATACAACGAGCTGCGCCCGCATGAATCGATCGAGGACCGTACGCCCAGTGCACTGCATCGCCCCAGCCCTCGACCCTATCCTGCGCGCATTCCCAAGCCTGAATACCCCCACGGGTTCGACACTCGACGTGTCTCGCACAACGGCTACGTGAGCTGGCGTGCCGAGCATCTGTTCATCAGTAGCGCACTTGCTCACGAGTACATCGCCTTTGTGGAGATCGATGACGGACTGTGGTCGCTGTACTTCTATCACCAGTTACTCGGGCGCTTCGATGCCCGAGCGCACAAGCTCATCCCTCTTTAATGTGTAAACCATGTACCTGGACGCTTGTGTAAACCATGTACCTGACTGGACAGACTCGTGATTCGTGTTCGGGGTGAGTGGGCGAGTAGTGTATCCAATCGCACGAACTTCCCTTATTCCCTTCTTCTTTCACTCCGCATCCCCGTTTCCCTTTTTCCCCTTTCCCTTTTCCCTTCTACCTTCAGCCTACAGCCTTCAGCCTTCAGCCTAAGGTCACAGCCATCCTTTCTTCTTGAACAACGCATATGTGATTCCCATCGAGGCGATCATCAAGCCGATCGAGAAGAAGAAATTGCCGTATTCGCCGGGAATGTTCGGGAGGAGCTTGAAGTTCATACCGTAGATGCTCGCGATCAGCGTCGGCGGCAAAAACAGCACAGCTGCCACGGAAAAGATCTTGATGATGTTGCTCTGCTCGACGTCGATGAGCCCGAGCGTCGCTTCGAGCAGGAACGAGATCTTCGAGCCGAGGAAGCTCGAGTGATCGGATAGCGAAACGACGTCGCGGCTGATCGAGCGGAAGCGTCCGCGTTGCTCGTGCGTGAGCTCGGGAACGTTCGCTTGCTGCAGGAATACGAGCAGGCGTCCCAAGCTCACGAGGCTCTCGCGCGCCTTGGAATTCAAGTCGCCGCTGAATCCGATGCGTTCGATCATCGAACGCAGGTCCCGGCTCGATGGCGCATCCGAGCCGTTGCGGGCGAAGATCGAGCTCGACAACGCATCGAGATCAGCACCGACCCGCTCGAGAATGTCTGCGATGCGTTCGATGATCGCCTCGACGATCCCGGCGAGGATGGAAATGCCGTTCTGGCCCGTGCCGGGATGCGTCTGCGCGTAGCTGATGAACTGCTTGAAGGGTCGCGTATCGATATAGCGTGCGGTGACGAGCCTGCCGCGAGTCAGGATGAACGTGACGGCGGTGCTGACCGGGCGATCGGTATCCAACTTCGCCGCCAGGGTCATCGTCATGTAGAGCGCGCCGTTCTCTTCATACAGCCGGTTCGACGCTTCGATCTCCTTCATTTCTTCGCGCGTCGGCACGTCGATGCCGAGCTTCGCTTCCACCTTGCGCTCTTCCTCGAGCGTCGGCTCCCGCAGATCGATCCACACCGCTTCATCCGGCAGATCGAAAGAGTCGCCGACCGCAAGCTGCGTCAAGCCATTCGGTTGCGGAATGAAAGCCGTGAGCATGATGCCGAATGGCGCTACGTGCGGCGCTCTTCAACCGGAGGCGCCCATCGAGGTACGCCGCAACTCAGCCGCCATGCTCGAAGGCCGCCAGCTCGCCGATGAGTTGCAGGAGTTGGGCTTCGCCTCCGGCCATGCCGACGTCGGTCTTGTACTTGCCGTTGACGATGATCATCGGGACGGAATCGACGCGATAACGGCGATTCAAGAGGTCGGCCTGGCGAAGCTTCGATTCCAAGGCGAACGAGCTGAACGTGTTCTGGAAGTCGTCTGCACTGACGCCATGCTGGCGGAAGAAGGCTGTGATGCTCGCAACCGTGTTCAGAGCGTTGCCCTTGGTTTGAATCTCGAGAAACACGGGCGTGTGAAGCTCATCGAGCTTGCCGAGCAGCTCGGCGGTGTAGAAGACCCTTGCGTGCATCCGCGCCAGGTCGTGCCACATGACCGGTACGCGCACGAACTCGACGTACGCGGGCTTGTTCTTGGCGCGCCACGTTTCCAGGGCAGGATCGAGCGCATAACAATGCGGGCAGCCGTACCAGAACATTTCGAGGACTTCGACCTTGTCCGGTCCGACGCTCGTGGGCTGCGCCGGGCCGAGCTTCACGTAATGCGTGCCTTCCTTGAATTTCGACGAGGTCGGACTCGTGTTTGCCGCACCGCCGAGCTTTAAGGCGGGCCTCACGTTCGCCGCAGCCTCGACGATGGGTTCATCGTCCGTTTCGCTGATCGATTGAATCGGCGTCGCATCCGCCGCGGGTTCCTCAGGCGCTTCGGCTGCAGGTTCTGCTTCAGCCGCTGTTTCGGTGGCGTCCGTCGGCGCGGTCGGAGTCGGCTGCTGCTCGACCGCAGGCGGCGGCGCAGTTTCTTTACCGCAAGCACCGAGCAGCAATGCGAGAGCACATACGAATGCTAGCGAAAACTTCTTCATGGCCTCACCTCATCTGCTCGGTGCGGTGTCTTCAGCGCAGGCCTTGAACGTATTGCGCGACGGCCTCGATCTGATCGTCGGTCAAACGGTTCGCCACATCGCGCATCATGCGGTTGAAGGGTTGATCGGTCGTGCGCGTTCCGGAGCGGTACGCCCTGAGTTGCGCAGCGATGTACGTCGCGTGCTGGCCCTGCAGAGACGGATATCCGGCAGCGGGCATGCCTCGGCCGTTCGGACCGTGGCAGGCAATGCACGCCGAAATGCCCGCGACGGGATCGCCGCCGCGGTACAGCCGCTGACCGTCGTTCACCTTGGAGGCATCCGCTTCGAGCCCTGCCGGCCGCTGCTGCGAGTAATAGGCCGCGAGATCCTCCATGTCGTCATCGCTCAACGGCGCGGCCATCGGCGACATCAAAGGATTCTGACGCTCGCCGGACTTGAATGCCTGGAGCTGCCTGACGATGTAGGACGCGCTCTGTCCGGCCAGATTCGGCCACTCGGGATTCACGCTGTTGCCGTCAGGGCCATGGCATGCGATGCAAGGCGTTGCCTTGGCTTGCCCTTCCTCCGCCGAGCCCTCGCCAAGCGCGGGAGAGCTCAAAGCCAATCCGCTCAACACGACCGACAACGCAAGCCCATGTAACTTCATTACCCACTCCGCAACGTCCACACCGGGGCTGCCCGATTTGCGCAGCCGTCGTGTTCGACGTCATGTTGACGACAAACAGTTAATTCACTGGTCCGCGACGCCCGTGTCGTGTGCTTTTAAGCACGTCGCGCCGCGGCATAAAAGGCGGGGAATTGTACACTAGACCCTTCTGTCGCGACCCGTTCTCTCCCTGCGCCGGGCGGTCGCGCACATTGTGTACCGCGAATCGGCGGATACGAATCCATGGCTCAATTTCCGAACGTCAGTTTCCTCGTCAGCGCGTGGCAGCCGCGGCAGTTTCCGCCGGATGTCGGGGCTGAGGTTGCGTTTGCCGGGCGCTCCAACGCCGGCAAGTCGAGCGCGCTGAACGCCATCGCCGGCCGCAAGGATCTCGCGCGCACGAGCAAGACGCCCGGACGCACGCAGCTCATCAATTTTTTTGCGCTCGACGGCTCGCGCCGGCTCGCGGACCTGCCCGGGTATGGCTATGCGAAGGTCCCGGAGCACATGCGGCGGCACTGGCAAGAGCTGCTGAGCCGATACGTCGAATCACGCGCATCTCTGAAGGGCTTGGTCATCGTCATGGATGCCCGTCACCCTCTGACGGACTACGACCAGCAGATGCTGGAATGGACGGCAGCGCACGGCCTGCCGACCCATATCCTGCTTACGAAGGCCGACAAGCTGAGCCGCAGCGAAGCCGCGGTTACGCTGCGCAAGGTTCGGGCTGCCGTCGAGGGCGCGCAGGTTACCGTTCAGTTGTTCTCGGCCGTCGACAAGACGGGCGTAGACGAAGCGCGCCGCGCGGTCGTGAAAATGATGGATGGGCCCGTATCTGCCGAAGACAGATAAAAAAAGGCCCCGACGACTGATGCCGTCGGGGCAGTGTCACCCGGCATGGGGATGGACCGGGTTCCGTTCACTCAGGGAGGTCAGTGAACGGGAGCGTCCTGGCCGACGCTCACTAGCAAAGACGCTATCCCATGCCCAAAGTTCCGCGGTATTTCGGGTTGTCTCGACTAAAAGAATGTAATCAATTTCAGAGACTTACCTGCGTCGTTCCTACCACGCGGGAAGCCCGCGCGAAAGGCCGGTTCGGACCAATGTGTGGCTCGAAAGCCACGGCATCTCCCGGTCGTCGGCCTTCGGAAATTACTTACAGGAACGTGTAAGTCAGGCCCACCGAAATCATGTTGGCGTCGTCCACGTCGTCAATGTCGAAGACTTCGTACTCGGCACGCACGCTGACACTGAGCACCCGGAACTGGAAGCCGACGCCGTAGGCGAAATCGGTGCCGTCCGTGTCGAGGTTGCTCACTTCAGCGTCCCACGAAACGAGACCGGCCTTCGCGAAGGCATCGATCGGTCCAAGACTCAAGAATCCGACCGCGAATCCGCTGAATCCGGATCCTTCGGTCCGAATCTTCGAGTTTGCGACCGTGTCTTCCGGTTTGCCGAAATTCACGTAGCTCGCTTCGACGCCCAGCCAATCGAGCGGCCGGATGCCGACGATGATCTTGTAGCCGAGGTCGTCTCCCTTGAAGTCGTCCTGCGCCACGACATCGTCGATCTCGACGTTCGCTTGGCCGATCGCCGCGCCGATGTAAATCCCGTTGTCGGCCGCTTGCGCCACGCCGCTCAGTAACAAAAGTCCCGTGCCGATCAGCATCAGTTTGCGCATGTCGCCTCCATTGATAGTGCGCCTTGGGGAAGAGACCGATTGAATGCTAGGGGGAGTTCGGGACAGATCAGTGCGCCTCGTCCCAGTTTTCGCCGACGCCGACGTCCACCTTGAGCGGAACGCTCAATTCCGCAGCTCGGCACATGAGCTCGCGAACATGGCTCGTCAGCTCATCCACGAGATCGCGGCGAACTTCGAACACGAGCTCATCGTGCACTTGCATGATGAGCCGCGCAGGAATCCGCGAATCGATGAGCCATCGATCCACCGCAATCATCGCACGCTTGATGATGTCGGCGGCCGTGCCTTGCATGGGCGCATTGATCGCAGCACGTTCGGCGCCTTGACGAAGCGCAGCGTTGCGCGAGCCGATGTCGTTCAGGAATAGCCGTCTGCCGAAGACCGTCTCGACGTAGCCGCGCTCGCGCGCCTGATGGCGCGTTTCGTCCATGTAGCGGCGCACGCCGGGATAGCGTTCGAAATACAGGTCGACGTACTTCTGCGCTTCGGTGCGCGAGATGCCGAGCCGCGCAGCGAGACCGAACGCCGACATGCCGTAGATCAATCCGAAATTGATCACTTTCGCGGAACGTCTTTGATCGGGCGTGACGGCCTCGAGCGGGACGCCGAACACTTCTGCGGCCGTCGCCTGGTGAATGTCGCGATCGTCGGCGAACGCCCGCAGCAGGCCGCTATCGCCTGACAAGTGGGCCATGATCCGAAGCTCGATTTGCGAATAATCCGCGGCGACGATGCAAGAACCTTCCGGTGCGATGAATGCTTGCCGAATGCGTCGGCCCTCGGACGAACGGATCGGAATGTTCTGCAGATTCGGATCCGTCGACGAGAGTCTCCCGGTCGCCGCCACCGCTTGGTGGTAGCTCGTGTGCACGCGGCCGGTCGTGCGATTGATCTGCAGCGGCAGCTTGTCGGTGTACGTCGACTTGAGCTTTGCCAGCTCGCGATAGTCCATGATCAAGCGCGGTAGCTCGTAGTGGTTCGCAAGCTCCTCGAGCACGTCCTCTGCGGTCGAGGGTTGGCCCGTCGGCGTCTTGCGCAGCACCGGCAAGCCGAGCTTGCCGAAGAGCACTTCCTGCAATTGTTTCGGACTGTCGAGCGAGAACGGTCCGGCTGCGACCGCGTGCGCTTGCGCTTCGATCTGTTTGAGCCGTTGAGCGAGCTCGCTGCTTTGAACTTTGAGCAGGTCGCCGTCGATGAGTACGCCCGCTTGTTCCATTCGCATCAGTACCGGCATGAGCGGCTGCTCGATCGTTTCGTACACCGACTTCACGCCAGGTACCGTGCCGATCTTTTCCCACAGCGTGCGATGCAGCTGGAGACTGATGTCGGCGTATTCGCAGGCGTATTCCGCCGCGCGCGCCAAATCGGCCTGCGCGAAAGCGATCTGTTTCGCGCCGCGACCGATCAACGATTCGAGCGAGATCGTCTCGCGGCCGAGATACTTGCGCGCAACCATGTCGAGCTCGTGCCGCGTCGCCGTGCTGTTCCAGACATACGACTCGAGCATCGAATCGAATTTCATTCCGCGCAATTCGATGCCGACGCGTTTGAATGCATGCGCGTCGTACTTGAGGTTGTGTCCAGCCTTCGCCGGGCGCTCGCTTTCCAAGAGCGGTTTCAATGCAGAGAACACTTGCTGCGGATCGAGTTGTCCGGAGGCGGCCAGATCGTGTCTCAAGGGTATGTAAGCCGCGACGCCCGGTTCGATCGCCATCGAGATGCCCACGATATCGGCGTTCATGTAATCGAACGACGTCGTGTGCGCTTTGATCGCAAAGAGCTCGGAGGCTCTTGCACGCGCCAGCCACTCATCGAGCGCCTCCTGGCTGGCGATCGTCGTGTAGTTGCGCGGTGGCGGCGGCGGAAATGCATCCGAAGGCGGAAGGATGGGGCCGCTGACCGTCTCGCCGCTTTCGCCGCTCAACGCGCGCAAGAAAGCGCGAAGCTCGAGCCGCGTGTACAGCTCGCGCAGGCGCTCCTTGTTCGGCTCGCCGGGCACGAGCATCTCCGGCTTGATGTCGAGCTGGTCGTTCGTGTCGAGCGTCGCAAGCCGCCGCGACAGCTCGACATCTTTCAAGC
>DATCLP010000659.1:0-3080 GCA_036563855.1 Steroidobacteraceae bacterium
CCGCTCCACCACGCCCACGCGGTTCCCAACACCAGCGCAGTGCCGGCCAGCGCAATATTCGTCGTCAGATGTTCTTGCGCCGCCGGATTGATGCCGAACACGTACAGAAAGCTCGCCAGCGTCGCGACGAGCATGCCGGCGCCCGCAACGACGATTCCAGAGCGCGCCGTGACCGGCGAAGACATGCGCTTCAAGCCGTAGATGAACAAGAACGCTGCGGCGAAGTAGCTCGCGTCGATGACGAACTGCGGAGAAACGGTCATGTTTTGAATCGAGAATTTGGAGTTGAGAATTCGAGGACGAAGCGCCCGCTGTTTTTCGCTGCCAACGATCGACTATCCGCTGTCAACTACCCGAAGACTTCTGCTTCTCGCTCGGCTTGAACATTTCGAGCATGCGCTCGGTCACGACGTAGCCGCCGGCTGCATTTCCCGCGCCGAGCAACACGCCGATGAAACCGACCACCTGTTCGATCGTCGAGGTCGCGTTCAACAGCGCCCACATCGCACCGACGACGACGATGCCGTGCACGAAGTTCGATCCCGACATGAGCGGCGTATGCAGAATCGCCGGCACGCGCCCGATGATCTCGTATCCCGTGAAGGCCGCGAGCATGAAGATGTACAGCGCAACGAAGCCGGTCAGTACAGTTGTAAGTTCCATTCCGTTTCTCAGACAAAATTGAGAATTGAAAATTGAGAATTGAGGGTTTCGGAATGAAGAATCTGGGAACGAAGGCCGCAGCTCGCCTTTTTCATTCTCAATTCTCCATTCTCAATTCTCGATTGCGGCCCTCGCCGCCTCGTTCTTTATCTCTCCCGCATGCGTGAGCGCAGTCTTCGCGAGCACCTCGTCGTTCCAGTCGATCTGAATCTGTTTGTCTTTCACGAACAGCTCGATCAGGTTGTACTGGTTCTTCGCGTAGAGCTCGCTCGCGTGCTCGCCGAGCATGCTCGGAACGTTGAGCGGGCCGCAGATCGTGACTTGCCCGACGCGGATCGTTTCGCCGGGCTTGGTGTACTCGCAATTGCCGCCGCCTTCGGCTGCAAGGTCGACGATGACGCTGCCGGCCTTCATGCCTTCGACCTGCGCCTTGCTGATCAGCTTCGGCGAAGGCCGGCCAGGAATCGCCGCCGTCGTGATGATCATGTCGGCCGCTTGAATGTGCTTGGTCAAGACCGCAGCAACCTTGTCCTTTTCCTCCTGCGTGAGCTCGCGCGCATACCCGCCTGCCCCGCGTGCATCGACTCCGGTATCGACGAACTTGGCACCGAGCGACTCGGCTTGCTCCTTCGTTTCCGGGCGGACGTCATAGCCCTCGGTCATCGCGCCGAGCCGGCGCGCGGTTGCAAGCGCCTGCAGACCGGCAACCCCCAATCCCATGACGAGCACTTTCTGCGGACGGATCGAGCCGACCGCCGTCGTCATCATGGGTAGCATGCGAGCAATGTTCGTTGCGCCGATCAACACGGCGTAGTAGCCCGCGAGCGCCGCTTGGCTCGAAAGTGCGTCCATCGCTTGCGCGCGAGTAATCCGCGGCACGAGCTCCATCGCGAAGGTCGTAATGCGCCGATCGCGCAGCACTTTCACGAGCTCGATTTCCCTGTGGGCATAAATGAAGGAAACGAGGATCGCCCCTTCCTTCATCATGCTTGCCACCTCGACGGGCGGCGCTTGAACGCAGAGCACGATGTCCGCCTCGGACACGAGCTCGCGGACATCGGAGGTGAAGGCTACGTTCTTATATGCGCTGTCCGGGAGCATCACTGCATCGCCCGCGCCGGACTGCATGGCGACTTGCGCGCCGAGCTTGATGAGCTTGTCGGCGACCGCCGGCACGAGCGCCACCCGCCGCTCGTGCGGGCGGGTTTCCTTCAACACGGCGATCTTCACGGACATGCCAGCTCCTGACGATCAGAACGCGCGGTGGATGCACCGGACAGGAGCGGCATACAAAAGGTCGGCAATTCGCTTCTCATAAAGTTCTCGAGCTGAACGACAACGCAGAGGGAGAGATCGGCTCGACGGCCCGCCCCCTTTGCGCCCCATTGCGCGCGCGGATTCTAGTGCATTGCGAACGGTTACGGGTGGGTGACCCGCGATTTCAGCCTTTCCCGCCTCGTTTGTGGATCGGGCTAACGGCAGCTGAACGTTTTCACGACGGTGCGGCAAAGCGCGATACCGCTCCGGAAGTTGCCGGCATCGCACTCGTTGCGCAAACGCCTGTCGCTCGAAGCTTCCCATCCGGGCAACGGCATGCCAAGGGCCGCCGCGAAACGCTGCGAATGCCCGGCCGCGAACGCGACGACAGCTCGCGCTTCATGCAACCCGCTTGAAGATCAGCGAAGTATTGACGCCGCCGAACGCGAAGTTGTTGTTCATGACGTACTCGACGTCGAGGTTGCGGCCGCCGTTCATGATGTAGTCGAGCTCGCCGCACTTCTCGTCGACGTTCTTGAGATTGAGCGTCGGCGTGAACCAGCCGTGACGCATCATCTCGATGGCGAACCAACTCTCGATCGCCCCGCAGGCGCCGAGGGTGTGACCCAAATGCCCCTTCACCGAGCTGACCGGGATGCGGCTGCCGAAAAGTCGATACATCGCCTGCGATTCGGCAATGTCGCCCTGGTCGGTCGCCGTCGCATGAGCGTTGACGTAACCGATAGCGCTCGGCGGCAGTTGCGCGTCTTCGAGGGCCAGACGCATCGCAATCTCCATCGTCGTGGTATTCGGATGCGTCGGATGATCGCCGTCCGAGTTGCTGCCGAAACCGACGACTTCGGCGTAAATCGTTGCGCCGCGCGCCTTCGCGTGCTCGTACTCCTCGAGCACGAGCGTGCAAGCGCCTTCGCCGATCACGAGGCCGTCGCGATCGCGATCGAAAGGGCTCGGGGTTTGCGAAGGAGTGTCGTTGCGTGTGCTCGTCGCATATAGCGTATCGAACACGGCCGCTTCGCTCGCGCACAACTCCTCCGCGCCGCCCGCGACCATGAGCGTCGCGCGACCGAACTTGATGGCCTCGTACGCGAAACCGATGCTCTGGCTGCCGGACGTGCATGCGCTGCACGCGGGAATCACAC
>DATCLP010000660.1:0-3597 GCA_036563855.1 Steroidobacteraceae bacterium
ACCGCCGAACGGCCGCGCGAGCGAAATCACGGTGAATTGCTCGCCGCGCGAGAGAAGCTCCTCGAGCTGAGACGCAAACGTCGGCCGCGGACCGTCCAAGACGAACAGGACTTCAGCGGGCACCGCCAATGCCGCCAACCCAGCTTGGTAGTCGCGATAGAGCTTGCGGGCATCGCCAAATCGACCGCCGACGGGGATGATGACGCTGACTGACTTGACTTCGAGCTTGGTCGGCATGTGAGTTCCTGTGTTTGAGAACGTTACTCGTGGGCGATTCCTTCAAGCGCGTTTCATACGTATGGACTGCGTCAACTGCGAGAACTCGCGATCGCGCAGATCGCCGCGGTGATAGATCAGTTCTCCCAAGGCTCCGCTCAGCAAGAAGATCAGTGCAGAAGCCAGCATGAGCACGCCGCTGCCCGCGAGCGGTAGGGGCAGCACGCCGTCGCGCACGATGCTGATCGAAACCTGGACGAGTGCCGCCGCCCCCCCGAGCAGCAACGGCATGGAGAGCAATGCGAACCACCGAAGCGGTCGCGAGGCGAAGGTCGCGATCGTCTTGATGACCGTCAGGTCGAGAAGGACTTTGTAGATGCGCGACAATCCGTACTTCGATTTCCCGAAGCGGCGGGCATGGTGACGGACCTTGATCTCCGCGATCTTCGGGCCCGCCATCGATGCCATCGCCGGGATGAATCGGTGCATCTCGGAGTACAACGGAATGTTCTTGATCAAGTCCGCGCGAAATGCCTTTAGCGAGCATCCGTTGTCGCGGATCGGTACGCCCGTTACTTTCGCGATCAGCCAATTCGCCACTCGCGAAGGAATCTTGCGCGAGACGAGCTTGTCCTGACGGTTGTAACGCCAGCCGACGACGAGGTCGTACCCTTCTTCGATCTTGGAGACGAAGGCGCCGATGTCCTCGGGATCGTTCTGCAGATCGCCGTCCATCGTTACCACGATCTCTCCCCGCGCGTACTCGATGCCCGCAGCCATGGCCGCCGTCTGTCCATAGTTACGACGGAACTTGACGATACGCAGGCGAGGATCGCGGCACGCCAACTCGGTCGCGATGGCAACCGTCCTGTCGGCGCTGCCGTCATCGACGAAGATGATCTCGAAGGGATAGCCGAGCTTCGCGACGGCATCGATGATCGCTCGGTACAGCGGCGTCACGTTCTCCTGCTCGTTGTACATCGGTACGATGATCGAGAGCTTCGGCTGCATCGGCAGGCCAAGTTGAGCCGACTGGGAGACGGCAATCGCTGGCGAAGTCACAGAGCGCCTTGCCGGGCCGCGAAAACAAGACCTCGCAGTTGTAACTTTTGCAGCACCCATTCCCGCTCTTCCGACGTTCTTACAACGCACGCACGTAACGCACGCGGCCGCAGGCGCATTGCGCGCTTGATGGATCCGTACGCCTACTTCCGAGCATTAGTCGTTTCATGTGAGTGATCGGCTGTCGTTGGCACATGACCTGCAAGGGACAGGCCAAGTGCATGCATCGATCCATTCGGTGAAACGTGAGGCGATGGGTAAGAGGTTCTTGATGTTCGTGCGTAGAAGCTTTTCCTTCGTATGCGTAGCTGCGGTGCTCGCATTGGCATTGGCGCCGCTGGATGCGCAAGCGCAGGCACAGCCGGTCTACCACGTGAAGCCTGGAGACATTCTCGAAATCTCTGTGTGGAAGGAGCCGGACCTGCAGAGGACAGTGCTCGTACGACCGGATGGCGCATTCTCTTTTCCGCTGGTTGGAGAGATCGATGCGCGCGGCAAGACCGTAGCGGATCTGAGCAAAATCGTGAGCGAACGCGTCAGCAGGTACATCGCGGATGCGGTCGTGACGGTCTCGCTGCAGGAGGTCAAGGGCAACAAGATCTTCGTGATCGGACAGGTTAACAAGCCCGGAGAGTTCATCGTCAATCCCAGCGTCAACGTCATGCAGGCGTTGAGCATGGCCGGCGGGCTCACGCCATTCGCATCCGCGAACGACATCAAGATCCTGCGCCGCAACGGTACGACACAGCAGGCTTTGCCGTTTCAGTACGGGGATGTAGTGCGCGGGCGCAGCCTCAATCAAAACATCGAGCTGATGAGCGGCGATGTCGTCGTGGTGCCCTGACAAGCCAACAATATGCGTAACTCAATCCCCCTGACCGCAGTCGCGCTCGTTGCAGCGTGGGTTTCAACGCCGGCCGACGCACAGAATTGGGAGTTTTCGCCCAAGCTGCAGCTCGGCTACGAGTACAACGACAACTATCGGCTCGATTTCGCCGGCCAGGAGATCGAAGTCTCCGGCGCGCTGATGGACGTGACCTTGCCTTTGCGGCTGATCGATCCGGTCGTCAAAGCAGAGATAGCGCCTCGTGTGCGCGCTACTTACTTCCCGAACGAGCGCGATCAGGATTCCACCGATTACTTCCTACGCGGCCTGCTCGAGCGGCGTACGCAGCGCCATATAGCCGGCATCAGCGCCTATTTCAGCCGCGAGGACGTCGTGCGCAGCGAGTTGCCGCCGCCAGATATCGATGAAGGGATCGACGGCGATCTAGGCGATATTGAGACCGGAGATGCAGGGCGCGTGTTGTTCCGTAACGAGCGCGATTTCATTCAGGTCAAGCCATACTGGAATTACGACGTCACGCAGCGGACCCGGACGGAGCTTGGCGGCTACTTCATCGATGCCTCGTACGAACGCAATTTCGAGGGCTTTCAACAAGACTATCGAGACTACGGCGTTGACGTCGGGTGGGCGTTCCGCGTTTCTCCGCGTTCTCGGCTCGCGCTGCGCGGGCTTGCCTCGCGTTATGAGACCACTTTCGACGCAGAGGGCTACGGAGCGGAAGTCGAATGGCGCACCGACTACTCGGAAACGACGCAAGTGTACGCGCGACTCGGTGCGCAGCGAACGGACTTGAAGCGTGCGAACGGCGAAGCGCAGAACAGCTTTGTCGGCGGCATCGGCGGAAACTGGACGTGGCCGACGACAAAGATATTTCTGGATCTGACCCGACGTGTGGGGCCGAGCGCAGCCGGAGCGATCGTCGAACGCAATCAGTTGCGCTTCAAGCTGTCGCGTGCGATCCAGCCGCGCCTTTCGTTCCTGTCCGGCGTTCGCGCCTCCTACGACGAAGGGCTCGATTCGCCTACGTTCCAAAAGCGCGAGTACGTCAGCGCAGAGGTTGGGTTCGACTGGCGCATGACCCGCAAGTGGTCGCTCGTCGGTCTGTATCACTACATCTGGCAGGAATATTCGCATGAGCCTGCCGACACGTCGTCCAACGCGATCAGCGTCGGCATCGTGTACGAACCAGGCCGCGGGGAGTGACCTCACTGATGGAATCGTCCGGCCTGAGCTTCCAGGACTATCTTGCAGCGTTACGACGCCGTTCGATGCTGATCTTCGGCATCGCTCTGCCGATCGTTGCGCTCGCCTGCATGTTGGCGATCGGTTTGCCCGATGTCTACCGATCTTCTGGATTCATCGAAATCGAATCGGCGCAGAACGATGCGCGTCGCAGGGACGAGCCCGCCGCGCCTGCCGGTCCGCAGTATGCGGACCAATATGTGCAGAGCTTGAGCACGACCGTCCTGAGC
>DATCLP010000661.1:0-2117 GCA_036563855.1 Steroidobacteraceae bacterium
ACATCGGTTTGTGCGGCACGGAAGGTGTGTACTTTGCGACGTTCTCGGAACGCATGGACGGCGGAATCATGGTGACCGCAAGCCACAATCCGCCCGACTACAACGGAATGAAATTCGTCCGCGAAGAGTCGCGCCCCATCAGCGGCGACACCGGGCTGAAGGAAATCCAGGCGATCGCGGAGTCAGGCCGTTTCTCGAGGCCGGAGCGCGCGGGTCGGCGCTTCGAGCTCGATATCAGCGAGCGTTACATCGGACATTTGCTCTCGTATCTCGAGCCTACGAAGCTCAAGAAACTGAGAATCGTGGTCAACGCCGGCAATGGCGGGGCCGGGCTCGTCGTGGACAAACTCGAGCCGCACCTGCCGTTCGAGTTCATCAAGATTCATCACGAGCCGGACGGCACGTTTCCGAACGGTGTTCCGAATCCCATGCTCGAGGAGAATCGGGCTGCGACGATCGCAGCCGTTCGCAAGCACGGCGCCGACTTAGGGATAGCTTGGGACGGCGATTTCGATCGCTGCTTCCTGTTCGACGAGCGCGGCGAGTTCATCGAGGGATACTACATTGTCGGATTGCTCGCATCGGCTTTTCTCAAACGCGAGCCAGGCGCTCGGATCGTGCATGATCCGCGTTTGACTTGGGCGACACTCGATATCGTGAACGCGCTCGGCGGCAAAGCCGTAATGTCCAAGTCCGGGCACGCGTTCATGAAGGACGTCATGCGAGCGAACGATGCGGCATACGGCGGCGAGATGAGTGCGCATCACTATTTCCGCGCGTTCGGCTACTGCGATAGCGGACAGATTCCGTGGCTTCTCGTCACACAGCTAATGTGCGAATCGGCACAGACGCTTTCGGCGCTCGTCGGCGAACGGATCGCAAAGTTTCCGGCGAGCGGCGAGATCAACCGCAAAGTGCCCGATGCCAAGGCGACGATTCGTGCCGTCCAGGCTCGGTACGAGGCCGGAGCGCGTTCGATCGATTTCACCGATGGGTTGTCGATCGAGTACGACGACTGGCGATTCAATTTGCGCGCCTCGAACACGGAGCCGTTGATCCGCCTGAACGTCGAGAGCCGCAGCGACCCGGCACTGATGCAGGCAAAGACGGCGGAGTTGCTGGCCTTGATCGGAGGAGAGGCCGGACACTGAGTGCTGTGTATATCTCGAGTTCGGCGGCCAGCCCACCGGTTTCATCGGTCAACCTTCCTTACGTCACGGGGCGGCATTTGCCATAGGTCCGGCTGAAGTCATCCTTCCCCCTAATACAGGAGTGTTGGACAGGAGTGATGAGCGTAATCCGGGCATTGCGGCGGTGCCGGAATGTCGTACGATTTCGGTGCGTGCCGTCGCGGCGGAGCAGCAGTTGTCCACGCAACGTGCCTGCGGACAGTGATTGCTAAGGGGTAGCAATGACGGATCGTTACATCTTGCTGGTCGAGGACAATCCCGACGACGAGGAACTGACGCTGCTCAGTTTGCGCAAGAACAACCTCGCCCATGAGATCGTGGTGGTTCGCGACGGCGTCGAAGCCATCGACTTCTTGTTCGGTACGGGGCAGTACGCCGGTCGCGATCTTTCGCGCGCCCCCACCGTCATCCTGCTCGATCTCAAGCTCCCCAAGTTGGACGGCCTCGGCGTGTTGAAGCGCCTACGCGCTGACGAGCGGACCCGAATGTTACCGGTTGTCGTGCTTACTTCGTCGAGTCAGGACGCCGACGTGTTGGCCAGCTACAAGCTGGGCGCCAATAGTTACGTCCGCAAACCCGTCGAGTTCGGCTCTTTCGTCGAGGCCGTCAGCAGCTTGGGAATGTATTGGGTCGGCCTCAATCGTCCGCCTCCGTTGCACGTGATGTCCTGAGCCGTCGACGTTTGACCCTTCCTCGCTCGGTCCATACACTACGCGTCCCGTTCGGAGCGCCTCGTGCGATTGAAGTTGGGCGGTTAGCTCAGCGGTAGAGCACTGCTTTCACACGGCAGGGGTCGCAGGTTCAATCCCTGCACCGCCCACCAATCTCAAGTTCAGCGGACAAAGAACGGACCGCGGATAGTTGAGCGTAGCTGCGAGGCCGCCCTACGCATTTCGACCAGCGTATTCGTGCGACCCTCCACACGTG